>QKHT01000004.1 GCA_003249935.1 Bacteroidota bacterium | reverse complement strand
CTGCAAACTTGGGATAGTCAAATATCTTGACCCCTTTATCGAACATATACTTTGTCATTCCTTGACCGTAGGATATCTCTGGCATTGTGCCGCTGAGAATTAGCCTGTCGAAACATGAAAGTACGCAGGATATCTCACTTTTGTGGTTTCAGTTATTAGTTCCATCCAGTAAAGTTACACATTTTCCCTTCTTGGTTCTGGCTTGTCCAGGTTAGGCTAAAGGATGTAACCAAATGACTACTTTTATCTCCGATAAAAAGCGTAATAACAGCCGGGTGACCCTGCGCAGGGGTAGCCTTACAAGTGCTTGAGCCGTATGCCGGGAAACGGACACGACCTGTCCTGATTATCGGATTCGGTTCTTTGGGGGTATAAGCTACCCGGTTGTGGCATTTTAAGAACCTCCTCTATAACACATTAGGCATCATGAGATTTCCTTTGTAATTTTTATTAAACCTTTCATAAACAGAAAAGATTTCATATATTTGTATCCAAACGAATACACGTTTATAAATGTATTTAATTGAGAAAACAGACGAATTTGACAAATGGCTAAGAAAACTTAAAGATTTAAGAGCCAAAGCCAAAATATTATTTCGCATTCAAAAGATTGAGTTTGATGAACATTTTGGCGACTGCGAACCTGTTGGAGATGGAATTCGGGAATTAAAAATTAACTATGCTAAAGGATACATAGTATATTTTAAAGAATCTGACGGAAAAATTATTGTTTTACTCATTGGAGGAGATAAATCAACTCAACAGAGAGACATTGAAAAGGCAAAAGAGATTTTAAAACAACTAAAAAAGTAGAAAAATGGAAACTTCAAAATTTGATATAGCTGACTATTTAGATAGCAACGAGATGATAGCAGAATACCTTAATACAGTTTTAGCAGAAGGAAACGAATCTGATGTTATTGCAGCTATTGGACATGTTGCAAAATCAATCGGAATGACCAAGATTGCTCAAGAAACGGGATTAAGTAGACCAAGTTTATACAAAGCATTGTCGGTTGGAGCAAAACCTCAATTTGAGACAATTATGAAAGTATTGAGAGCAATCGGTGGACAGATACAAATAAATCCCATGACTGCATAAAGAAAAACGCACTACAACATTTAGATTATCATCTATTTGAGGAACGAAAATGATGATGAACGGTGTTGGACGTTACCTCCGGCACGGTAGGATGGTGCTACTTATAGTAATTGAATGCGTCGGGGTGAGTTTTTCGGGGTTGGCAAGGGGTAACAAACACAACCAAAAAAGGCAAAGAAAACCATCGCCTCTATCGTATCGGCTATGTACGCATTCGGTATCACGTGAAAATTAAAGCGAAGGCCAATCTCTTTTTGCCACAATACGACGACTACTTCAAAATCAGAACAAATTGGCGGGTTAATTTAGCTAAAGGATGTAACCAAATGACTACTTTTATCTCCGATAAAAAGCGTAATAACAGCCGGGTGTCCCTATTCAGGGGTAGCCTTACCATGCTTGAGCCGTATACCGGGAAACAGACACTGCCTATCCCGATTATCGGATTCGGTTCTTTAGGGGCATAAGCTATCCGGTGGAATCATGGTACAGAACCGCAACAGCAGACCTTTAACGATAAAATTCCGTATATTCGTAGATAAATGGAAAAACGTAGAATAAGACAATGTCACTTAAAAAAGTTGAATATCAGGATTTACTAACGGAAGTTGTTGCTCTCATTGAAAAAACTAAATATCAGGTTGTTTCATATGCGAATAGTTCACTAACTATTCTGTTCTGGCATGTTGGAGAACGCATATTGACTCAGAATTTGCAAAATGACAGAGGTGAATACGGAAAACAAATTGTCGTTACACTGTCACGAGAATTGGTAAAGCGATTTGGTAAAAATTATGAGGAGAAAAATTTATGGAGAATGATTCAGTTTGTCAAACAATTCCCCGAAATTGAAAATGTCGTTACACTATCACGACAATTGTCTTGGTCTCATTTTTTGGTATTAATTCCAATAAAAGAGCAACCAGCAAGAGAATTTTATGGAAAACTGGCTTTTGAAAGTTCATTTGGAGTTAGAGAGCTTCGCAAACAAATTGAGAAAAAGACCTTTGAGCGCATTGAAAAAGCAGACATTCAGCTACATAAAGATTCAATAATTAAGAAAGGTATTTTCAAAGACCCTTACTTGCTTGACTTTCTTGAGCTGAAGGACGGTTATTTGGAAAATGATTTGGAATCGGCAATTCTCAAAGAACTTGAATTATTTATTCTTGAATTGGGTAGTGGATTTACATTTGTTGAAAGACAGAAACGTATGATTATCGATGGCGATGACTTTAATTTAGATTTATTGTTCTCAATAGTTCGGTAAATATTTGTAATGCATTGATTTATTGGATATTATATAATGCTGTTAATTTATGTAAGTTGTTGCTTCTGAGCCTGTTAAATTTTGTCGTATATCGAACATCGAAAATCTAACGATCTAATGTGTTCTATCACCGAAAATTAAAACGACTTGTCGCAATTGAATTGAAAATAGACAAATTCAAAGCTAAATACAAAGGTCAAATGGAACTATATCTCAAGTGGCTGGACAAATATGAAAAACAAGAAGGTGAAGGTACGCCAATTGGATTAATTTTATGTGCGGAAGCAAGTAGTGAACAAATTGAATTGCTGCAAATGCAAAAAGATGGGATTATGGTTGCCGAATATTGGACTGATTTACCACCAAAAGAAATCTTAGAGGCAAAATTGCATGAAGCATTAATTGAAGCAAGAGAAAGAATAGAAAGAAAACAATTGAGAGAATAACTACGGTGTACAATATTCAGATCATCATCTGTTTGAGGAACAAAAATGATGATGAACGGTATTGGACGTTACCTCCTGCACGGTAACATGGTGCTACTTATAGTAATTGAATTTGGCGGGGTTGATTTATCGGGTTTGGTATTTTGTAAAGGAATAATAGAAAAGTACTAATAAATATGAAATCATATAAGATAATTACGAAATTAAACTTAGTTATTCAGTATATATCTGGAAGTGTTTCAATATCTGATATAAAAGAGTTTATGACAGACTTGTCTTCAGACCCGAACTATTCAAAAAATTATGATACAATAGTTGATTTAAGAGAATCTATTTTTAATAAAAATATAGTTGGTGAAGTAAAAGAATATGGTGATTTTGTAACCCATGAATTAAGTGTTATTGGAAAAAAAAGGTCGTCTATTTGACAAATAAACCAATTGTTGTTGTATTAACAACTTTATTATCTGAGGTTTTAAATAGTTCAGAAATTAGTTTCTTTATATGCTGCACAGTAGAAACCGCAATAAATTTTCTTGATAAGGAAGGATTAAATAAAGAAGTATTAGAAGAATTGATTAATGAATTAAAAGAAAACAAACAGATTAGGGATTAAGGCACAGTTGGGCCATAAAAAAGGAGTGTCTCGCCATGATTTCGTCGTTCCTCCTCAATTCATGTTGGGCTAAACCATTGACGATAAACGCTCTGTACTATGGGGAATAAATAATGCGGAGTTGTGGTTTTGGTGGTTTTCGCACGTTGTGGCGGCTGTAAATGGATCGATATTTTGGATGATGCGGTATCTTTGGCATTTCTGACAATTAACATTAAAGCAATAAAAATGAAGCGAATTGCAGGATATATGATTATGGCATTTACAATGCTGGTTTTGTGCGGTTCAACACCACAAAAATGCAGGATTCTTATTATCGGCGACTCCATTTCGATTGGGTATACCCCCTTTGTACAAAAGGCGTTGAAACACAAAGCCATTGTAGCACACAACCCCGGCAACGGGCAGTTTACCGCCAACGGCATAAGCAAATTAGCGGATTGGATAGGCTCCGAAAAATGGGACATCATCCAATTTAACTGGGGGTTGTGGGATTTGTGTTACCGCAACAGCAGCAGCAACGAACAAGGCAATCGAGATAAAATAAACGGCAAACTGACCACATCGCCGACCGATTATGGCAAAAACCTTTAAACACTGGTTCAGCAATTAAAAAAAACAAATGCAAAGCGTATATTTGTAACCACAACCATGGTACCAACAAACGAAGCCGGCCGATATGCCGACGATGTTGAAAAGTACAATGCAGTGGCTATTGAAGTAATGAAAAAGTACAACGTATCGGTAAACGATTTAAACCGTTTGTCGCAAAAGGTTCATCCAAAATATGGCCTTGGCAACGATAATGTACACTACACCGAAAAGGGTTACGAGATACTGGCTGCAAAAATAATCCATGGCTTAAAAAAAGCAATGTGAATTTAATGCAGGTTAAAACGTATGTTACGGTGCAATTTTTTAGTGGGATTCGTTCTGATTCTGGTTTCGTTAAGTAGTTATGGCATGGTGCGTTTACCCGCACTAATAACCGGCGGCATGGTGCTGCAACAGCAGCACGATATAAAGCTTTGGGGCTGGAGCAGCAACGAAGGACAACCACTAAAGGTAAATGGCAGTTGGAACAACGATACCCTTTCAACCACGGTAATAAACGGTAAGTGGGAAATTACCCTGCGCACCCCCGGGTATGGCGGACCCTACGTACTAACCTTTGTGGATAACGACACACTGCGCACCGACGATGTACTTATTGGCGAAGTGTGGTTGGCCTCGGGACAATCCAATATGGCCATCGATATAAATTATTTACACTTCTATTTTAATGAACCCCCGGTTGAGGAGGCCATAAAAAATGCCAATAACCCTTATATCCGTACGTTTAATGTGTACCGTCAGCAATCTAACACCGAACAGGACGATTGTCCGGGTTATTGGAAGCCTTGCAATTGGCAATATATTTACGATTTTTCGGCAGTTGGCTATTTTTTTGCCAAAAATCTGTACGACAGTCTCAAAATACCGATTGGAATAATTAATGCAAGCTGGGGTGGAACCAATGCCGAAACATGGGTTAAAGACACCATCGTTTTCAAAAACGACTTTTTATATAACGGATACAAGCTGTTAAGCAGTTCATTTGCCCCGGGAACCGCCTATAATGCCATGATACATCCGTTGCAAAAATACGCTATAAAAGGGGTAATTTGGTATCAGGGCGAATCGAACAAGCTAAATGCCAATGTATATCGCGATTTAATGGCGAACCTTATTGCCAATTGGCGAAAAGGTTGGGGAATTGATTTTCCGTTCTATTATGTACAAATTGCCCCGTTCGATTATGCCGATGGCATATCGTCGAATTTGCTGCGCGAAGCCCAGTTTCTAACCCTCAGCGTGCCAAAAACCGGCATGGTGGTTACCAACGATATTGGCGATTTAAATGATATTCACCCACGAAATAAAGCCGCCGTGGGCTATCGTTTAGCGTTGTGGGCATTGGCCAAAGATTACGGTTACCATATCGCCTTTTCGGGTCCGCTTTACAAATGGAGCATGCGCGAGGACAACCGCATTATGGTACATTTCGACTACGCCGAAGGCGGACTAATAAGCACCGATGCGACCCTGAACGAATTCGAAATAGCCGGCAACGACAACCGGTATTTGCCTGCTACGGCCAAAATCGTGGGCGAAACGGTTGAGGTTTACAACAACGACATTGCCGAACCGCAATCGGTACGGTTTGCATTCAGCGATTTGTCGCAACCCAATCTCTACAATTTGGCCGGATTGCCGGCAAGCACTTTTTGCACCAACAGTGTGGCCGAACCAATACTGTACACGGCACTGCCCGGGCAACAAACCCATGCGGCACATCTTTGGCCAAATCCCGCAGCAAGTGGTTCAGCCATTATACACTACACACTTAAAAACAACCGGATTGCCAACCAAATAACCATTATGAACATGCAGGGTAATATTGTTTTCGGGTTGGTAGGGCTGAACCAAAACAGTGGCACACTACCATTATCGGGGCTGAACCGGGGGCTGTATATGGTACGATTTAATACCGGAAAAAAAATAGTTTACGAACAACTTATAATAAAGTAAGAAAAATGAAACGCACATTAATTGTACTCATTGCCGTGGCATTACTCGGAATTTTTCCGGTTCAGGCCCGAATAATATTGCCATCGGTTATAGCCGACAACATGGTGTTACAACAGAACCAAAAAGTAACAATTTGGGGCTGGAGTACCATACCCAACGAAAAAATAAACGTTACCGGTAGCTGGAACAACCAGACGGTTGCAGTAAATGCCGATGCCACCCGCTGGAAGGTACAATTGCAAACCACCACCTACGGCGGCCCCTATACCATAACCATAGCCGGCAGCGAAACAGTAACCATACACAACGTTATGCTGGGCGAAGTATGGCTGGCATCGGGGCAATCGAATATGGAGATGTGTGTGGATTCTGTAAGCAAAGGTTTTGCCGGTGTACTGAACCGCGAACAGGAGATTGCATCGGCCAATCTGCCGCAAATACGTATGTTCACCGTTTTAAAGCAAACATCGGACAATCCGCAGGACAAATGCGAGGGAGAATGGCAGGTGTGCACGCCCGAAAACGTGAAACTGTTTTCGGCAACAGCTTACTTTTTTGCCAAAAACCTGCACCAATCGTTGCATGTACCTATCGGTATAATCAGCACCAGTTGGGGCGGAACCAATGCCGAAACATGGGTTCGTAAAGAGCTAATAACCGAAAATGCGGTTCTGTCCGAAAGCGTTAAAACCCTAAAAAAGAACACTTACTGGCCCGTTGCACCCGGTTCAATTTACAATGCCATGCTGCATCCGCTACAAAACTACACCATTAAAGGTGCCATATGGTACCAGGGCGAGGCCAATCGTAAAAACGCCTCAACCTACAAACAACTCATGACCACATTAATTACCTCATGGCGCGCCGGATGGGGCTACGATTTTCCGTTCTATTACACGCAAATTGCACCCTACCGATACCACGACGACGCTAACGGTGCCTTAATTCCCGAAGCCCAGTTGCAAACCCTTGTGGTGCCGCAAACCGGCATGGCGGTAACCAACGACATTGGTAATCTGGGCAATATTCACCCGAAAAACAAACAGGAAGTGGGCCGAAGGTTGGCCCTGTGGGCTTTGGCCAACGATTACCATCAGAACATCGCTTTTTCGGGTCCGCTCTATACATCAAAAACCATAGAAGGTAAAACCATCGTATTGCATTTCGACCACACCCAAGGCGGTCTTATGGCCAAGGGCAAAACCCTTACCGATTTTTACATTTCCGGGGCCGACCATGTGTTTATGCCGGCCGTGGCAAAGATTAAGGGCGAAACCGTAATCGTTTTCAATAAAAACATTAAAATACCGGCTGCCGTTCGGTTTGCCTTTTCGGATACGGCTCAACCCAACCTGTACAACGGCGCCGGACTGCCGGCATCGTGCTTCAGAACCGATTGGTAACACCACGCCAAAGCATTAATGCACACCAAACCGGTTCAACCCAAAACGGCATGGCTGTTATTTAGAATAATTATGCGGAAGCTTTGGACGGCCGCCGTTTGGGTCGCTGCACATTGACGGCAACCCGTACGGCGGCCGTTTGAGCCGCTGCACATTGACGGCAACCCGTACGGCGGCCGTTTGAGCCGCTGCACATTGTCGGCAACCCGTACGGCGGCCGTTTGAGCCGCTGCACATTGTCGGCAACCCGTACGGCGGCCGTTTGAGCCGCTGCACATTAACGGCAACCCAATGGACCTTTTTATTTGTTTTTGGCTGAACCAAGGTTTACCCAACTGTAAATTTATTTTGGCATATTGTACCACTTTTTGCGAAAAGCGGCCGGAGAAGTAGCCGTAACAGCCTTAAATATCCGCGAAAAATGATAGCGATTTTTGAAACCTAC
>QKHT01000001.1 GCA_003249935.1 Bacteroidota bacterium | reverse complement strand
AGTGCCACACAGTTAAAATCGGCAAACGTTGCGGGCGATATGCCAACCATTCTTGAGCAAACGCCTTCGTTGGTGTCTACCAGCGAAAATGGTACCGGTTTTGGGTATTCGAATCTCAAAATCAGGGGCACGGACATGAGCCGTATTAATGCCACCATCGATGGTGTACCATTGAACGATGCCGAAAGTCAGGGGGTATATTGGGTCGATTTGCCCGATTTGGCCTCAAGTCTCGAAGCGATACAGGTACAACGAGGGGTAGGGACCTCTACCAATGGTGCAGCGGCTTTTGGTGCAACCATCAACATGCGTACCACACAAACTTCCGACAAAGCCTATGGCGAAATACAGTCGATGGCCGGTTCGTACCAAACCTTCAGAAACAGTGTAGCTGCCGGAACCGGAGTAAATAAAGACGGTTTTAGTTTCGATATGCGTTATTCCAATCTCGATGGTAAAGGCTACATCGATCGTGCGTTTACCAAACACACCAGCGTAAATGCCATTGGCCGCTGGCAAAACGAAAACACCATGATAAAAGCCATTGCCTTAATTGGCGAAGAGCACACCGGTATTACCTGGTGGGGGGTTCCCGATTATATGATGTCGACTTCGCGCACCTACAATCCGGCCGGCGAATATACCGACGACAAGGGCGCAACGCAACATTACGATGGCGAAACAGATAACTACCGGCAGAACCATTTTCACCTGCACGCGCTACACCGGTTCAACCAAAAACTAGATATAAACGGCGCACTTTTTTATACCCGTGGTCTTGGTTACTATCAGGAATATAAAGCCGACAGAAAACTTTCGAAATATGGCCTGCCGCCTTTTATGCTTGGTTCGAACCGCTACGTTAACGGGGCTGTGGTGGATACTTTTACTCAAAATTTAATTAAAAAAACCGATGCCATACAGCAAAAATGGCTCGATAATCATTTTTATGGCGGAACCTTTTCGCTCAATCTTCGTGAGTCGTTCGGCACATTTACCTTGGGTGGCGGGTTGAACCAGTATCGGGGCAACCACTACGGTTTTGTGAAATGGATGAAGTACAACGTGGGCCTTCCACACGATTATGAATGGTATCGCAGCAAAAGTTTGAAAACCGATTACAACCTGTTTCTCAAAGGTACATTCGATTTGTCGAGCCGGCTTTCGGTATATGGCGATTTGCAAACACGCGGAATCAACTACACTATGGATGGTTTCGACGACGATGGCACACGCCTGGACAAAACATATAACTGGTTTTTTGTAAACCCCAAAGCCGGGATTAATTATGCCCCCGATACCAATACACGCTATTATGCCTCGGTGGGTGTGGCCAACCGCGAGCCTGCACGTGCCGACCTGAAGGATGCCGAAAAAACCACCGGAAATAAAGTGACCGACGAACGATTGATCGATTATGAAGCCGGTGTGTCGTTTGCCAAAATTGCCGGTACCGTTATTTCGGCATCGGCCAACCTGTTTTATATGGATTACACCAACCAATTGGTGCTTACCGGTAAATTAAATGATGTGGGCGATCCCATTATGACCAATGTAAAAAATAGCTACCGTGCCGGGGTTGAGTTGATGTCGGCCTGGAAAATTGATAATATGTTGGAATTGCAGGGTAATTTAACCCTCATGCAAAGCCGCATTAAAGATTTTACCGAATCGGCATTAGCTTACGATAGCGATTGGAACGAAACCACGCAAACCAAAAAGTTAGGCGACAGGGCGATATCGTATTCGCCGAATTTGGTTGCATTCGGACAGGTGAAATTTACGCCGGTAGAGAATTACGACTTCTATCTGACTTACAAACATGTTGGTAAGCAGTATTTCGATAATACCGAAAACGATGCCCGCAGTTTGAGCGGATACGGCACCCTCAATGCCCGCTTTGATATGATGCCCGAAATTGCCGGTCGTCGCAACATTACATTGCAGTTTTTGGCCAACAATTTGTTCGGTACTCAATACAGTGCCAATGCCTATGGCGGTAACTGGTACGAGCAGGGTGTTGAAAAAACATGGGCTTACTACTATCCGAGTGCCGGAATGACCTTTGCGGTTAAAGCCAT
>QKHT01000165.1 GCA_003249935.1 Bacteroidota bacterium | reverse complement strand
GTTTCCCGGTATTGATGATGGTATACGGGGCATGAAATTTATAGAGAGTGTGGTGAAATCCAATAAGGAAGGAAACGTTTGGACGGCCATTTAAACGACCAATACAAAATAAAGGAGATATTATGAGACAAAAAAGTTTAGTGAAAATTCTTGCTGCCATTGTGGTTATAGCCCTTGGCAGTACTTTGATGAGTGCCAAAAAGAAAGATAAAAAGAACGATGGCTTTGTGCAATTGTTTAATGGCAAAAACTTTGATGGCTGGTACCTTAAGCTACGCAATGGCGATGCCGACATGGCCCAAAAGGTGTACTGTATAGAAAATGGCATGGTGCATGTGTTTAGGGATTTGCCGGATAGTTTTCAGTTGAACAGTGGCAGTGATACCCATGGCTTGTTTTACACTATCAAAACCTATAGCAAGTTTATTTTTAAGTTCGAATACAAATGGGGCAAAAAAATCTATAACAACTTCAACCAGTTTCAGTACGATGCCGGTATGTACTACCATGTGTACGACGATGCCATCTGGCCTAAGGGTATCGAATTTCAGGTGCGTTACGATCATACCAAAAATATGAATCACACCGGCGACTACTGGGCTTCGGGTACCAAATTCCAGTGGTATTCCAAAGATGGGCATTCTTTTATGCTGCCTGCAAAAGGTGGTGTGGCTCAACCGATTAAAAGCGGCGAACATTTGGCTTTAGCCGATACAAAGTACAATGCACTTAACGACCAATGGAACCAATGCGAAGTCATTGTAATGGGAAACGAATACTCGATACACAAGGTGAACGGAAAAATTGTAAATATGGCCACCAATTTGAGTGTAAGCGAGGGTAAAATCGGCCTGCAATCCGAAACAGCCGAAATATACTATCGCAACATTATGATTAAGGAGTTTAAAGAATCGGTTCCAATGGAAAAATTTATTAAATAACAGAATATGAATAAGCCAACAATTAAAGTTATGGCCATGTCGGTACTTTTTTTGGTGTCGACGCTATTATCTGCTTGGGCAAAAACGCCCGTTTCGACACCTTCGCTCAAAGGCAAACATGTGCTCATTGTGTTTGGCGGCTGGCCCGGGCACGAACCCAAACAATGCGTCATGAAGGTAATGCCGTGGTTACAATCCGAGGGTGCCATTGTCGATACTTCGAGTACCCTGGCAACTTATGTCGATGCCGCGTATATGGCCAATGTAGACCTGATTATTCAGTCGGTGTCTATCTCCAAAATTACCAAAGATCAGCTCAAAGGCTTAACCACAGCGGTAAAAAATGGTGCAGGCATTGCCGGTTGGCATGGTGGTTTGGCCGATTCGTACCGCGAAGAGGTGGAGTATCAGTTTATGATTGGCGGTCAGTGGGTGGCCCATCCCGGGGGTATTATCGACTACGAAGTGAATATTACCGACAAAAAAGATCCAATAACCAAAGGGATTAAAACACCATTTAAAATGCATAGCGAGCAGTACTACATGCACATAGATCCCAATATAAAGGTATTGGCAACCACTACCTTTACCGATAAAAACAGTAACTGGATTGGCGGTTGTACGATGCCTGTAGTGTGGAAAAAAACCTACGGCAAGGGTCGTGTCTTCTTTTCCTCATTAGGTCACGTGGCCAGCGATTTCGAAGGACCCGAAATGTTCGAAATACTCAAACGCGGCATCCGTTGGGCCAGCGAAAGCAAATATGCACCGGCAGAATCGTGGCAT
Source organism: Bacteroidota bacterium (assembly GCA_003249935.1). Classification (GTDB taxonomy): domain Bacteria; phylum Bacteroidota; class Bacteroidia; order Bacteroidales; family UBA5342; genus SZUA-561. The sequence goes on along the minus strand of QKHT01000165.1, from coordinate 6,336 downwards.
ACACCAGTGTATCCGAAAAAATAACAATTATAGCATAATTCAAGGCCGCCGCAACCAAAAGTTGCGGCGGTTTTTGTTGGTTGTTACCTGTTTTGTGGTAAATTGCAGATTCTAAAAGCACGCTTTATGAACACTGCATTATTAATGATTGACATTCAGAACGATTACTTTCCAAATGGTGCTAATCCGTTAATCGGGGCTGAACCGGCTTGCGAAAATGCCGCATTACTACTCGATTATTTCAGGTCTAAGGATCAAATGATTATCCATATACAGCATTTGGCCACACGGGCTAATGCCACTTTCTTCCTACCCGATACCCATGGGGCCGAATTACATCCGCGACTTGAACCACACAAGGGCGAAATAATAATTACCAAGCATTTTCCGAACAGCTTCCGCGAAACCGTTTTGTTAGATGTGCTGCTGCACAATAGTATTTCGAAATTGGTTATTTGTGGCATGATGACACACATGTGTGTAGATGCAACGGTAAGAGCCGCCAAAGATTTTGGCTTCGAATGCATTGTGGCCGGCGATGCCTGTGCCACCAAAAACCTCGAACTCGATGGGCGCATTATTCCCGCTTCGGATGTGCATTACAGTTTTCTGGCCGCGTTGGGCTATTTTTATGCCTCCATTCAGCATACGCAATCACTCATCGGGTAGCTTTGGCTGAACCTGTTAATAAGCATTTGAGCATATTGGTCTATGCATTTTAGTGGTTCAACCAATAATCTTATTTTATTGATTTTTTTTGTCTCTTGTCTCTTTTTTTTATTACTTTGCATTCCAATGCAAACGATTGCACTAAATCGCTTTGAAAGATATTCGTGATTTCAAGCGGTTAGTTTTCAGGTTTTTGTAAATAACCTAAAAATCGGTATTCAACAGGCAACAATAATAATGCAATATTATATGGCAATGGAACAAACATGGCGTTGGTATGGTCCCAACGATCCCATTTCACTCGCAGAGATTAAACAAACCGGGGCTACCGGCATTGTAACGGCATTACACCACGTACCCAATGGTGAGGTTTGGTCCGTTAGCGAAATAATGAAACGAAAGGCCGAGATTGAATTGGCCGGTTTGCGGTGGTCGGTAGTGGAAAGTGTGCCGGTTCACGAAGATATCAAAAAGCAAAAGGGCAATTATAAAGCTTATATCGAAAACTATAAACAATCGGTGGCTAATCTTGGTTCCTGCGGCATCGATACAGTGTGCTATAACTTTATGCCGGTACTCGATTGGTCGCGCACCGAAGTCGACTGGCTTTTTGCCGACGGTTCGCGAGCTCTGCGGTTCGAAATAAAAGCCTTTGCCGCATTCGATGTATATATTCTGAAGCGAAAAAATGCCGGGCAATCGTATTCGCCCAAGGTTTTAGCCGAAGCAAAAGTTTATTTCGAATCGTTGTCTGATGCCGGGAAACAAAAACTTTCGGATACCATCCTATTGGGATTACCCGGTTCCGAAGAAAAATATGAATTGAACCGTTTTGCTGAAGTACTTAAGGAGTATGAAGGTATTGATGCCGATACGTTGAAAGCGCATTTGAAATATTTTCTATCGGAAATTATTCCAATTGCTGAAAAGGCCGGCGTGCGTATGGCTATCCACCCCGATGATCCGCCCTTTTCACTTTTGGGATTGCCACGTGTGGTGAGTACATTAGACGATGCAAAAGAGATAGTTGAAACAGTGGATTCGCCCAGTAATGGCATTACACTTTGTACCGGTTCGTTTGGTGCCGGACATTTTAACAACCTGGTCGAAATCGCCGAAAAGCTGGCCCATCGCATCAACTTTATTCATTTACGCAATGTGGCAAACGATGGGGATGGTAACTTTTTCGAAGACAACCATTTGGATGGCAGTACCGATATGTACAGTGTAATAAAAGTGCTTACCCTCGAAGAAAACCGTCGCTTGGCTGCCGGACGTACCGATGCGCGCATGCCAATGCGCCCCGATCATGGCCATCAGATGCTGGACGACCTGAAGAAGAAAAGCTATCCGGGTTACTCATTAATTGGTCGAATGCGTGGATTGGCCGAATTGCGCGGTCTCGAAATGGGAATCATCCGTTCGTTGGAAGATAAACACACAAACTAATTTTTTATCATACATGGAAAAAGTCACACAATACCGATGGCGCATTTTGGCCTTGCTAATGTTTGCCACCACCATTAACTACTTCGACCGAAGTATAATTGCTGTTTTATATCCCACCCTTAAAATGATGTTTCACTGGAGCAATACCGATTATGCCAATATAATGGGGTGGTTTCAGGCCGCTTATGCCATTGGTATGCTTACCATGGGTGGTATTATCGACAGGCTTGGAACTAAAAAAGGGTATACGCTATCGATAGGGCTTTGGAGCTTTTTTGGCATGCTGCATGCCACCATTCAACCGGCCTTTAGTATTATCGGTTTTTCGTTGGCGCGTTTTGGATTGGGGTTTGGTGAGTCGGGCAATTTTCCGGCTGCCCAGAAAACAGTGGCAGAATGGTTTCCAAAAAGAGATCGTGCATTTGCCACCGGGCTGTATAATGCAGCTACCAGTTTTGGCGCAATTGCCGCACCATTTGTAGTAGGATGGATTGTGGTTCCCGAAACCGGGCAATATTGGCAGGTTCCTTTTTTAATAACCGGTGCCCTAAGTAGCTTGTGGGTATATTTGTGGTTTAAAACGTATGCCAAGCCCGAGGTTCACCCAAAAATATCGATGGCCGAACGCGACTATATTGTGAGTGATTCGGCCATTGAAAATGCCGAAAAAATATCGTGGTTAAAGGTGTTGCCCAAAAGACAAACATGGGCCTTTGCCGTCGCAAAACTTACCGATGCTGTGTGGTGGTTTTATCTGTTCTGGGGGGCAAAATACCTTTCGGATACCTTTGGCGTGGATTTGAAAAGTATTGGTATACCGTTTTTTATTATGTATGTTTTAGCCGATGGTGGCAGTATTTTGGGCGGCTGGCTGTCGGGTGCATTTATGCGAAAAGGCTGGAGCCTGAATAAAGCACGAAAAATGACTCTTTTGGTGTGCGCGCTCATTATTTTGCCGGTAAGTTATGTGGCATTTACTGATAATAAATGGGTTGCTGTGGTACTCATAGGGATTGCCGCAGCGGGGCATCAGGCATGGTCGGCAAATATTTTTACACTGGCTTCCGATGTGTTTCCCAAAAAGGCGGTTGCCTCGGTAACAGGTATTGGTGGTATGTCTGGAGCTGTTGCCGGAATTGTGGCTTTTCAGGTGTTGGGTAAAGCATTGGATGCGGCTGGTAATTCGGGCTTTTTCTGGGCCTTTCTGCTTGCAGGATTCAGTTATCTTATTTTGTTGGGTGTGGTGCATTTAATTATGCCTAAGATGACCCCGCTCGACGAGAATCTTCAACTTGTTACAAAATAATTGTAGTTATGAAACCTTTTTTAAACGAGGATTTTCTTCTTGAGACCCCTACTGCTGCACTGCTTTATCATAACTATGCAGCAAAAATGCCCATTATCGATTATCATTCGCATCTTATTCCCGAGCAAATTGCAGGGAATAAAGCCTTCGATAACCTCACGCAACCATGGCTTTATGGCGATCATTACAAGTGGCGGGCCATGCGCACCAACGGTGTGGATGAATACTTTTGCACCGGTGCTGCTACCGACGAAGAAAAGTTTTTGAAGTGGGCCGAAACGGTACCGCATACCATACGCAATCCTTTATATCATTGGACACACCTTGAACTGCAACGATATTTTGGGGTGAACCGGTTATTGAACCCTCAGTCGGCCGGCGAAATATACCATCAAACGGCCGGAATGTTAAAACAAGAGGAATACCGTGTACATGGTTTGGTAAAAAAAATGAATGTAGAGGTAATTTGTACTACCGACGATCCAATAGATTCGCTCGAATTTCATCTTGATTTGCAATCGTCCAATGCCACTTTTCGGGTGTTCCCCACATGGCGACCCGATAATGCCGTAAACATCGAAAAAGGAGCCGGGTTCAGCCAATATATTAAAAAACTTGGCGCAGTGTGCAATGTCGAAATATCGACTTACCGTATGTTATTGGAGGCACTGGCTGTGCGTCATGACTTTTTTCACCAGGTGGGTTGCCGGTTAAGCGATCATGGCCTCGAAACCTTTTATGCCACCGATTATACGTTGGCCGAAATAGAAGCCATATTTGCGAAAGGGGTTAAAAATGAACCGCTTAGCGAGATTGAAATGAGTAAGTATAAATCGGCTGTATTGTACGATTTGGCTGTGATGGATGCCCGAAAAGGGTGGATACAACAATTTCACGTGGGTGCTCTTCGAAACAACAATACCCGTTTGTTGTCGTCTTTGGGGCCCGATACCGGTTTCGATTCCATTGGCGACTGGTTGGTTGCACAGCAATGTGCACGATTTCTCGATAGGTTGGATGCCGATAATATGTTGGCCAAGACCATTTTATATAACCTTAACCCCTCTCAGAATGAGGTGTTGGCTACCATGATAGGGAACTTTCAGGATGGTTCGGTGCCCGGTAAAATTCAGTTTGGTTCGGGTTGGTGGTTTCTCGATCAAAAGGATGGTATGGAACGGCAAATCAATGCCTTATCGAGTTTGGGTTTGTTGAGCCGATTTGTAGGCATGTTGACCGATTCGCGTAGCTTTTTGTCGTTTCCGCGTCACGAATATTTCCGGCGATTGCTTTGTAATGTGCTGGGTAATGATGTGGAAAAGGGATTGATTCCGAACGACGAAGCATTGTTGGGCGAAATGGTTGAAAATATTTGTTATGGCAATGCGAAGCAGTATTTTGGTTTTGATGTATAAATGAGGATTGAAACAAGAATGAAAAATTTATTTGATATTGAAGGAAAAGTAGCCATTGTAACCGGTGGCGGAGGCGTTTTGGGTGGAAGTATTTCGAAACATCTGGTGCAAAATGGTTGCAAGGTAGTGGTACTCGATATTCGCGAGGAAAACGTGTTGAATCGGGTGGCCGAATTGAAACAACTGGGCGGCGATGTACTCGGTTTTGTGTCGAATGTGCTTGATGTGAATGAGATGCGCTCAACGCGTGACAAAATACTGGCGGAGTGGGGACGTATTGATATTTTGATTAATGCCGCCGGTGGTAATTTGCCGGGTGCCACACTTACCGAGCAGCAAACCGTGTTCGATATGAAAATTGAGGATTTTGAACGGGTAACCAGTCTGAATATGAATGGTACAGTATATCCTTGTTTGGTTTTTGGCGAAAGTATGGCGCAACAAGGAAGCGGCAGTATTATAAATATTTCGTCCATGACCACCCTCTCGGCCATTTCGCGCGTGTTGGGTTATTCGGTTGCAAAAAGTGGTATCGATATCTTTACAAAATGGATGGCAATGGAACTCGGTACGAAATTCGGTGAGAAGGTGCGCGTAAATGCCATTGCTCCCGGCTTTTTTATTGGCGATCAAAATCGTAAAATCCTAATCAACGAAGATGGTTCGTACACCGAAAGGAGTAAAAAAGTATTGGCTCGAACCATCATGAACCGTTTTGGCGATATTACGGAATTGAATGGCACTGTGCAGTTTTTGTGCTCCGATGCTGCAAGTTTTATTACCGGCACAATCATTCCGGTCGATGGCGGGTTTAGTGCTTTTAGCGGGGTGTAAAGGTTGATTTAATGGTGAACCTGTGGTTCAGCCCTAAAGCGCAATGGTATTTATTACTGTTGCGCTTTTTGTTTTGGTTGAACCGGTGAAAAATATTATCGTATGATATTCAATGGGTTGAATATTTATGCAATATTTATGGGTAAATAATCATTATATCACCAAAAGTGTTGTTTTGTATTACTATATGTAACTTAAAAGTTGTTATAGATGTCATATGATTATTGTAAATAATTAAAGGCTTTCAATAAGATAGTTGTGGGTTGGTTTTTCTATCTTTGTGGTAGAAGTTTTATTGGTTTCACATAAAATTGAAATGCTATGGTTACAACACATGCCAAACTGCCGGAATCGGAGCTGTTTTCGAATTACGAATTTTTCGATCATATGTTCGATGAGGTATTCAAAGCTGAATCGCCGGCTAACGAACATTACGCAAAGCTGTTGCACACCATTAGCGGATATTCCGAAACAGAATTTAGTATACTTAATGAGTATGCAAAAAAGAGTTTTTTAAGTCGGGGTATTACATTTGCCACCTATAGCGAAAACCCAAAAGGCAACGAACGGATTTTTCCGTTCGATCTGTTTCCGCGTATTATTGCATCGGGCGAATGGACGATGCTCGAAAAAGGCCTTATTCAGCGTAACAGAGCCATTAAT
>QKHT01000169.1 GCA_003249935.1 Bacteroidota bacterium | reverse complement strand
AATAGAAATTCAAGGAATTATAAAGACTTTAATCTAAATTGTTGTATTTAATGGCATTGAAAGCCTCTTTTGTATTCTATATCTCATTTGAGCCCAATAAAACTTTTTAAAAATAACCCTTGGGGTATTATTACTTTGCCATAAAATGCTTTGCGTGATCCTATCTTTTACAAAATAAAGCTCTATGTTTGCTGCTTGTTTCAAAGTATATTGAATTTTGTAGATTTTGAATCTATCACAATTCGATAAACTTTTGTGGTGCATCGATTTCAGGGACATTGCATTATGGTGTGATATTTTATAAGATGCAGGTTATCAGTCGATTATATTTTGATGGATATCGAACATCAAAATCCGGCGATCTGTTGTTTTATATCCATCTATGGTATTGTTCGGGTTATAGCAAGTACTTAAACAAGCGTGGTAATTGTTTAAGTAAAGGTGATGCGTTTTTTTTGCGTTTTACTCCATTGAATATGTTAAAAGATTAAAAATAGCACAGATAAAACAGCGTAAATTCAATAATATCCGGATTGATACGTTTGCCATTAAGGCAGTGTTATTTAACTGTAACTTTACGATACGGTAATAAAATGGTTCAATCCCAAAATGCAGCATTGTTCAGGCAACGGGTACGTTATCGTTCTACAAGTAGATCTTATCGTTTACGTTTTTGCAATGATGTTAAATAATATGCATGTTTTTTATATTAAAGTAGTTTTGTAATGGTATGAATTTCAGAATTGAATGCGTTGAGCCAATACAGATGATTGGTATTTGTGAGCATACGACATTACGAACCGAGAATCCCGCGAAACTTTGGGGGCAATTTATGCCACGTCGAAAAGAAATTACCAATAGAATTGAACCGAATTTATATTCGGTGCAAATATTCGATAATTTTTACGCCCAAAATGCGTTTTCGCGCGATGCATATTACACAAAGTGGGCGGCTGTTGCAATTGCCTCAAACGATTGTGCAATACCCGAAGGGATGTCGGAACTTATTATTCCGGCAGGACAATATGCTGTATTTGTTTTAAAAGGAACCTATACTCAGGCTGTCGAAATCCTTGGCCGAATTTATAATAATTGGTTACCTGCATCGGAATTTGAAGTCGATAACAGACCCAATTTTACTCGGTTCGATCAAAATCATAAAATCGACGATGAGGATGCACAAGAGACTTTTTGGTTGCCGGTAAGAAGCCGGTAATTGCTTAATGCGGTATCACGCGTAGATAGGCATCAGATAATTAAAATATAAGCAATGGTGTACCGCTGTAAATTTATTTAGTGTTAAATTCAGATTAATTTGTTTTTGTAAACAGATTAAAATTGTTAATTTTGGAAAACAAACAATTATTAGGTGAAATCTGAAAAATATCAAGCGGCTCAATCTTTGAATCATTCATTTCGATTAAATTCTCCCATGATTCTTTGCTTGCTTGTTGTCATATTACATATTATGGTTTCCGTCAGCCTGTTTTCGCAGGTTCAATACACCAAATTTGAGCATTTAACTGTTGCCGATGGTCTGTCGAGTAACCGAATTCAGTTTATATACCGTGATAGTAAGGACTATTTGTGGTTAGCCACCGAAGCCGGCCTGGATCGGTTTAATAGTATGGATTTAAAAAAATATGTTCATGACAGCAATATTTCCGGATCAATTAGTAATAATAATATCCGCTGCATTTTTGAGGATAGCAGAAAGAACCTGTGGTTTGGTACAGCCGATGGTTTAAACCTTTATAATCGCGAGAAAGATAATTTTACCGTGTTCAGGCATATTCAGGGAGATTCTTGTAGTCTAAGCAACAACATCGTAACGACTATACTTGAAGATAAAACCGGAACGCTGTGGTTTGTTGCCGGAGGAAATTGTTTAAACCGTTTTGATGAAAATAGCCGAACTTTTAGTCACTTCAGGTTTATTGAACGGGAGCGTGATTTGTCGTCGCGGCCAACAACCATGGCCGCCAAGGATAGCAATGGGTATTTGTGGATAGTTTCAGATAAAACCGGTATCTTTCGGTTCGACCCCGTGACCGGTAAATTTAATTACTTTAATGATGCGAAAACTGACATGGGCGGTCAGTGTAATAAAAGCCTTTTGGTAGACAACGATGGTATGGTTTGGATTATTACCGATGGCAATGGTTTCTTTTCGTACAATCCCCAACAAAATAAATTTAAAAAATATAATACCGGCAATGGCATCAATTCGCCCTCATTCAATATCATTTGTGATATTATTGCCGAAGATAACCGTTATCTATTGTTGGGCGTTGATCAGGGTGGTTTGGTTCGGTTCGATAAAAAAACAGAGCAGTTAACTGCATTGCTTACCGATGAGAATAGTGAATACGGCCTGAATAACAAAGGCATCTGGAGTTTTCATAAAGATAAAGAGGGTATTTTGTGGATTGGCACTTCGGGTGGTGGGGTAAATTATTCGATACCCGGACACGAGAAGTTTAAACTATTCAGGCACAATAACAGTAATCCAAATTCCCTTTCGTATAGTTTTACCGGATGTTTTTACGAGGATCATGATGGCATGATATGGGTGGGCACTGATGGTGGCGGATTGAACGTGTACAACCCGAAAACTGGAAATTTTAAAGTGTTTAAAAATGAACCTTCAAACCCATACAGTATCAGTGGAAATGTAATTCGTTGCATTGCAGAGGATAGAGACCGTAATTTATGGATTGGAACCTGGGGCGCCGGCCTTAATAAGTTCGATCGTAAAACGGGGCGGTTTATTCGGTTTGAACCCGATAAAAACAATCCGAATTCGCTTTCCGGAAATTCGATATGGCACTGTAGGTTCGATCATAATGGTCTTTTGTGGTTGGGGTCATACAATCATGGTATCGATATTTTTGATATAAAAAAAGGGGTGGTTAAACGTTATCTAACCAATACTTACGACAGTGCCACAATTATTAGTAATGATATTTGGTATTTTTACGAGGACAGTAAAAACCGTATGTGGATTTGTTCGAGAAATGGCTTGAGCCGATACGATAGCATTTCCGATTCGTTCAGGCGATTCTCATTTCCAGACAGTAAAATAGGCGCAATATACGAAGGTAACGATGGCGTGTTTTGGGTTGGCAGTTGGTCTGAAGGATTGTTTAAATGCGATGCTGAGGGGCGGATTATAAAAAATTACCGTATTGCAGACGGATTGCCCGGTATGCGTATTCAGGCTATCCTTCCGGACGACAAACAAAACCTTTGGATGTCGACCTCTAACGGTATTACCCGTTTTAATCCGTTAAACGAAACATTTCGAAACTATACCGAAGTGGATGGATTACAGAGCAATCACTTTTTTCCGCAATGTTTTCTAAAAACAAAGAAGGGCGAAATGTACTTTGGCGGGTTCAATGGATTTAACTCTTTTTTTCCGGACAGTCTCAAAGACAATCTTTTTATTCCGAATGTATATATAACCGATTTTCAAATTTTTAATAAACCAATTGATTACAGTGGTTCCCATCCGCAGTTCCCTGTACATATTAGTGAAGCCAAAGAGATTACGCTTTATTGGTGGCAATCGGTTTTTTCCTTCTCGTTTGCTGCAATTAATTACAACGCCCCTAAGAATTGTCGGTATGCATACAAACTTGAAGGTTTCGAAAAAGAGTGGAATTATACCGATGCTTCGAGGCGATATGTTACTTATACCAATTTAGACCCCGGTTCATATACCTTTAGGGTTAAAGCCTCAAATAACGATGGGGTGTGGAACCAATCGGGTGTAGCACTAAAGATTATTATTTTACCACCATGGTGGAAAACGCTGTGGTTCAGAATTCTAATTATAAGTTTGATTATTGTATTTGTATATGGTATTTTTTGGTTGCGAACCCGTGTACTGCTTAAGTCCGAGAAAAAACTAAAACATCAGGTTAATTTACGTACGGTTGAACTGCTCGAAAAGAACCGCGAACTCATTGAAATAAACAAAAAGAAGGACAAATTTCTTTCCATTATGGGGCACGATCTCAAAAATCCTATTGGTAATGTCAATTCGTTTATTGAGGTGCTGTTGCAGGATTACGATTCGTTTACTCGTGAAAATATAAAAGTTTATCTTCAAAGTATTGGTACCCAAATGTCCGATACATATAATTTGCTTGAGAACATCCTGATGTGGGAACGGAAGTCGATGTATGGCAATCGTAAACCCCATATTGTTGATATAAAGTTGTATGATTCTGTGACATTTAACATTAATCATTTTTTGTATAATCAAAAGCAGATTGAAATTGTAAATAACTGTCCGATTGATGTTAGCGTAAAAGCTGACCCCGATATGCTTGATTTTGTTTTACGAAATTTAATTGGCAATGCTATTAAGTTCAGTTTTGCGAAAGGTAAAATAGAAATAGGTTACGAACCGGAAGATGCCAGAAACTGGATTGTAATAAAGGATTATGGTACCGGTATGGACCAGGACCGAATTAACATGTTTAACATGGGACAGCCTGTTGAATCTAAATTTGGAACCAAAGGTGAAAAAGGGACCGGGTTGGGGTTAATTAATTGTCGCGAGTTTGTAAACAATATGTATGGGGAAATGAAGATTGAAAGCAAACCCGGCAAAGGTACTGCTATAAGGATCTGGCTTCCCGAAACGTAATTGAAATGATTCTATTTGAATCGTATTTGTTCGGTTTGCAATTTCTGTAAAAAGCTTTTTCTTTGCATAAGTGTTCGTTGAACACGTTATAACAAATGCATAATACAATGAAACACATTATTTATCTATTTCTGTTACCGACATTGCTGTGGTGTGGTGCATGCAGCAAAACAAAAACATTTACGTACACAAATCCTATTTCACAAGGGATAGAAGAGCATGGATTACGCGATTGTCAGGTATTGCGCGATGGCGAATGGTGGTATTTAACCGGTACATCTTATCCGTTTTGGAGCCGCGAAGAAAGAAATGGTACACTCAATCCGGGTGTGGCTTTGTATAAATCGAAAGATTTGAATAATTGGACCTTTGTGAAATATATTGTTAAACGACCTGCTGCCGACAAGTGGTACTATCGTCGTTTTTGGGCACCCGAAATTCATAAAATCAATCAGAAATATTATGTCACCTTTAATTGTAACAACGATTCGATGGGTTTTATTGGCCAGCATATCGGCTATGCCGTGGCCGAACAGATCGAAGGACCTTATACAGTAGTGACCGAAGAAAAGCCATTAACCAATGGCAACGACTTTAATCTTTTTTGCGACGATGATGGTTCGGTGTGGGCATTTTGGAACAGGGGGCACGAATTTGGCATTGGGTTTGCAAAGATAGACCTTGAAAAGGGAAAGTTTCTTACAGAACCAACAAGTGCAATAGTCCCATCCAAGGTCGATTATGCATACGATGAAAAAGGAGAATTGCTTAAAGTACCCGGATACGACGGCCGGCCAATACCCAAAGTGGCGAAATATTATGATTGGGATGCGATTGGTATCGAAGGCTCGTATGTAATTAAGAATAATGGCATTTATTATCTGTTTTACTCCAGTTGGACACGTGGTTACGAAATTGGTTATGCTACGGCTTCGAAAATAGATGGACCATGGACTAAGAATCCCGGCAATCCGTTTTATGGTGCGCAGAGCAAAACAATGTGCGAGAACAATGGGTTTGAATTTACCGGAGATTCTGCAAGCCGGTTCAACCAGGTAGGGCATAATGCCATATTTACCGGTGTCGATGGGCGGTTCTGGATTTCGTGTCATGGTATCGATTCTACGGGAACACCGTTGTTGGTTATGGATCCCATTTGGTTTGATGAGAATGGCGAACTAAGATCTAATGGGCCAAGTTACACAAAGCAAACAATTAAATTGAAATAATTGAAAAAGACTGTCTGTAAAAAGGGACAGTCTTTTTTTGTTTTTTTATCATTCATTGTTGGGTAAGCTTTTGAAACGAATTAATCTTATTTATGCTGTATAAAATTTTGTAAAGCATTGATTGTGAGAATATTGTATTTCAATGTTCATTTCCATAATTTGTTGTATATGAATGTTTTAAGATTTATCGAACGATATAAAATTCAAAAGATAAATCGCTTTGTATTACGCTGTATTTTAATAAAATAGTTGTTATATTGCATACGTAATTTATACGTTTAAAATTAATCAATACCTCACGTTATGCGCCCGATGATCATCTCTGCATTTGCTCTTGCGGCTATCCCGTATGTTTCAACTTCGCAAGAAGCCCGAAGACCAAATATAGTTTACATTTTGGCCGACGATTTAGGATATGGCGATTTGAGTTGCTACGGACAAGATCATTTTAAAACACCCAATATCGACAAACTGGCCAACGATGGCATCAGGTTCATCAATCACTATTCCGGTTCAACTGTTTGTGCGCCAACCAGAGCCGCTCTAATGACCGGGTTGCACACAGGGCATGCTTTTGTGCGTGGAAATTCCGACAATATACTTCCGGCTACAGCACAAACTTTTCCAAAAATGTTGCAAAAGGAGGGTTACATTACCGGAATGTTCGGGAAATGGGGGTTGGGCAATCTATCGACTGTTGGAGCTCCATTAAACCATGGGTTTAATGAATTTTTTGGTTATACAGATCAAGGTCTTGCTCACAGGTATTATCCTGCTGCGATGGTAGATAATGACGAAAGTGTTTTAATGACTGGCAACGATTGGACCGAAAAAACTATTTATGCTCCCGACACAATACACCGTCGCGCAATGAAATTTATCGACGACCACAAGACAGAACCGTTTTTCTTATATTGTGCATACATTATTCCGCATGCCGAATTAATTGCTCCCGAAGACTCAATTTTCATGCGATTCAAAGACAAATACCCCGAAAAACCTTTTGTTGGAAAAGATTATATCGGAACATCAACCAATACTTCGGGGTATTGCAGTCAGGCCAATCCCAAAGCCACATTTATGGCGATGGTAACCCGTTTAGATATGTATGTAGGTCAGATTGTGAAAAAACTCGAAGAGAATGGATTGACCCAAAATACAATTATAATGTTTTCGAGCGACAATGGACCTCATCAGGAAGGCGGGGCCGATCCGGTGTTTTTTAACAGTAGCGGTGGCTTACGTGGCATAAAACGCGATATTTACGAAGGAGGCATTCGCGCACCGTTTATCGTAAAATGGCCGGGAAAAATTTTGCCCGGAACCACCACCACACTCCATTCGGCCCACTGGGATATTTTTCCAACTTTTAAAGAATTGATACACTCCAACGAAAATTATGTGGGTGATGGCATTTCTATGCTGCCAACACTCTTAAATACCGGCGAGCAATCCAAACATCGTTATTTGTATTGGGAATTTTACGAACAAAACGGTCGCCGTGGAATTCGATGGGGTGATTGGAAACTGGTTCAGTATATCATGAATACAAACCCCAATACCACATGGCAGCTTTTCAATCTAAAGACCGATAGTGCCGAAAAAACAAATATTGCGACAGCAAATCCCGATATTTTGAACAAACTTAGAAATGCGATTGAATTGGAACATGTAAAGTCCGATAAACTTTTTTGGTCGTGGGAAACAAATGCAAACTATAATAATGTTAAGATAGTTGTCACTGATAAAAGTGGAAATCCGGTTGAGAATGCAAAAATAACCCTTCAAAACAATGGGACATTAATTACCTGGAGCGAAGGTCTGGCGCAATTCAGAGGCGTTTCGAACGGCACATTGTCACTTGCTATTATTTTGGATGGAAAGCAGGTTGCAACAAAGACAATAGCGGTTAACGGACAGGATTTAACGATTCCGGTTGTACTCGATTTGGTTTCGGGGTTTAGAAAGTATCCCGCAACCGAATTTAACTGCTTCTACGATGAAGTGCTTTGCGCCATCCGTGTTAAATCGTCGATGTCGATTGCAGCGTGTAAGGTGTTTAACCATTTGGGACAATTGGTTGCGCAAAGTAGCGAGTCATCAAATTATTTTGAAATCGAAACAGGCAAGCCACGCTCGGGCTTTTATATCGTCGAGGCCACCTCTATCAGTGGCCAAAAAATGGTTAAAATGGTATTATCCGGAAATTAAAATTCTATTATTT
>QKHT01000147.1 GCA_003249935.1 Bacteroidota bacterium | reverse complement strand
TAATAACTATTGAGTAAATCGACCGACACTTCGCCCACCCGGTATTTTACCGGAAGTGCATTTTTAAACTCCTCGTTGTCGGTTTTGAGTTCCTGAGCAAACAAGCATTGCACACCGGCAATACAAATTGTTGCGAAAACAGTTCTTAATTGCATCCGCAACCGCCTCCTACTTTACCACCCTCACCGCCAAGCGCACCTTCGCGGTACGACTGAAAACTACTTTCGAAACTCTCCACTTTACGCTGAGAAAGTTCCATATCCTCGTCGTTTACATACACCTTCTGGTACTCTTTAACCTGCACACAGGAAGAAAGCACAACAACGACACTACAAAATAAAATTACCTTGAAATATCTCATAAAACCGACCCATTTTATTTAACTGAAAGAACAGTACAATGATAACAATTGTTTTTATACAACAAACACATATAACAAAATATTTATGTTAATATTTAAAAGAAGATAGTACAAACCAATAACCCTTTTACGATAAAAAAAAAAATCAATCTGAGTTGGTTGATTCGAAGTGCAATTTCATGCCAAAATCACAGCACGATACGCTTCGAAATACTTTTGTTATGACTATTGGCAACCAACACATAAGTCGAATGAGGCAATTCTATAAAAAGAGGTAATTCATACATATTGGATGAAACCGATTCGACATTGGCCCAACTGCAAACCTCTTTGCCGGTTATATCGAATAACCTGAATGTACTCTTATTGCAGACAGAGGGTAATTGCGCCCTTAATAATTGTTGTTGTAAATCCACAATAATCGTCATTCCGGCCTTTTCTGCCGCAGTCGATTCAATCGGGGTTGAAACCGGATCAAAGGATAATGAGATGTTATTAAGATTTGAATTATTTGCAGGCGCAAGGCTAAATTGCGAACTTCCAACCGTAAAATTATACACATAATCAATACCATAACTATTGCGTGAGGTACCTTCTATGCGAATTCGGTAATTGCCATCGGGGACCACCGTGCCACTCAGGTTTTTGCAATCCCATGTTACCGTTCTGTCTCTGTTCTGCGAGGTTTGAGTTGCACCGGTTATTGCACCCACTTTATTTTGTCCCGAAACAGCTTTCCATTTATCCAAATGCGACGCACGGGTGCCGGCAAGGACCATTAAAGATTTAACAAACGTACCGGTCGATGTTTCTACCCAAATGGCCATGACATGCTTTGGTGCATAACTTCCCGGAAAAGCAACTGTTCTTACTGCAAAAGTTAATTTTGGTGATTGTGCAAACGCAACAACTACAAGACAAATTGAAATAGCAAATAAAAAAAAACGTTTCATTTAATTTGAGATTATTGTAGTTAGTATTGTATACAATGTTCAATTGCCAAATATATGTAAATTCAAAAATATAAATGAACGTTTTTTCTTAATATATATTAATTTGAATACATAAAACCACTTAATTATTACTTCAATTCTAAAGACTTTTTAAAGTCAATCTCATTTTGTCACTTCAAACGGATAATAAAAACCATGTTTGAACCTGATTTTCGCCATAATTTCGGCCAATTTTAGCGTATGTGCGTGGGGCATTATTTCACTCTGAACAAGCCTATTATCCATACATTCTTTTACATGCTGAACCTCATAAACATACCCATTAGGTTCATAATCAATATGATAACAATCTTCTGTTCCATCCTTAAAATTTACGACAACGTCAGTACCATGCCAAAATTCCGGCAACTGAATTGTGGCATTATCACATACAATTTCGGCCGATTGGTTCGTTTTACAAATTACACTACAATCCAATGTTGCAACCCTACCATAATTATCGGATAACACAAACGATGTCGTGCCATCTACACCCGCAGGTGTCATTGTCATTTTACTGCTCAGGAGATTTAAATCGCACCCAAGTACCATTTGGGCAAAAGCAAGCGGATAAATACCCACATCGAGCAAAGCCCCACCCGAAAGTTCAGGATTGAGATGCCGGCCCAAATCGCCCGTCGTCGCCACATAACCAAAATTGGCCGACAGGCTTTTTACCTCACCCACTTTTCCCGAGGACACTAATTCGCGCACGACCTTCATCGTGGGCAGAAACCGCGTCCACATGGCTTCCATAAAAAATAAGCCTGTACGTTTAGCCATTTCTATCATGTCAAAAGTTTCGGCAGGATTAATACCTAAAGGTTTTTCACATAATACATGCTTACCATGTTTCAAAGCCAGTAAAGCATGCTCGCGATGCAAATGATGCAAAGTAGAAATATACACGACATCCACATCGGGGTTTTCCAACATTTCGGTATACGAACCATAAGCCAGGGGCACATTGTATTTTTCGGCAAATACCTTGGCACGAACCAAATCGCGTGCTGCTACAGCAATCAATTGATGGTCGATTAATGAACCGATTGCCATCGCCAACGAATTTGCTATGTTACCACAACCAATCATTCCCCACTTCAAAACACCATTTTTCATAAA
This sequence comes from Bacteroidota bacterium, assembly GCA_003249935.1. Lineage (GTDB taxonomy): Bacteria > Bacteroidota > Bacteroidia > Bacteroidales > UBA5342 > SZUA-561. The sequence goes on along the minus strand of QKHT01000147.1, from coordinate 5,645 downwards.
AAGCGCATTTGGATTAATATTAGAAGTAACGAAAGTCAGTGATTTTTTTTAAATTTGCCCCCGATATGGCGTTAAAAAGCATTAAAAACATAATATTCGACATGGGCGGAGTGCTCTTAAACATTAACAGAGTTAGATGTGTCGATGAATTTAAAAAGTTAGGCATTCACAATGCCAACGAAACAGTGAGTGCCTATACCAATTCAGGAATTTTTCATGAAATAGAAGCAGGTACAGTAACCCCGGAGACGTTTTACGACAAACTACGGGATATTGCAGGAAGTCATATTTCCAACGAGTTGCTGTGTAATGCATGGTTATCGATGATTGAGGATGTTCCGCAACACCGGCTCAATTTGCTGGCCGAATTGCAGCCACGGTTCAACCTATATCTGTTAAGTAACACCAACGCAATTCACTATCCTGCATTCGACCAACAATTTATCCATCCCAATGGTCACATCGGATTGAACCAATTTTTCAAGCACCAATTTCTCTCTCATCAACTGCACTTATCGAAACCCGATCCCAAAATATATGAAATTGTTCTATCGGTTGCAGGTATTTCGGCAGATGAAACTTTGTTTATCGACGATGGAATTAAGAACATAGAAACCGCCAAAGCGTTGGGATTTAAAACCTTGCATATTGAACATAGCGATGAGGTTGCAGAAAAAATAATTTCAGTTTTGGTTTGAACCCGTTAATTAAAATAAAGAATTGGCGATTAAACAATAACAAACAGATGCGGGTTAAAATGTAAGCAGTTAAATACAAGATAAATATGAAACCATTAGTAAGTATTATTATGGGCAGCACCAGCGATTTGCCCGTGATGGACAAAGCCGCCAAAATTTTGGACGAGTTCGAAATCCCATTCGAAATTAATGCACTTTCGGCACACCGTACGCCCGAAGCCGTAGAGAAGTTTGCAAAAAATGCAAAAGAGAACGGCATTAAAGTGATAATTGCCGCAGCAGGCATGGCGGCTCATTTGCCGGGTGTAATTGCTTCCATGACCACACTACCGGTAATCGGGGTGCCAATTAACGCAAGTCTCGATGGCATGGATGCACTGTTAGCCATTGTACAAATGCCTCCGGGAATTCCGGTTGCCACAGTAGGAATTAATGGCGCACAAAATGCGGGTATTCTCGCCATACAAATCCTTGCATCAGGCGATACGAATATCCAAATAAAACTCGACGCGTTTAAAAATTCGCTTAAAGACAAAATTGTTGCAGCCAACGAAGAGCTTAAAAGCGTAAAATACAAGTTTAAAACAAATTAGAATGATAAATATTTGGTTTGGTAATCAATCACTACAGCTATCGGAATCGGAACCCGATGGTATTTTCGACAAAAAAGAATATTTTGCAGGCCCTGAATTGGTGCATGCCTTTGTCGATTTACTTATTTCGGATTCGGATTGGAAAACAGCACTCATTTTTGGCATCGAAGAGCAGATTCTTTTTGATGCGGTTACTGAGTGCTTCGACCCGGTTCGTGCGGCTGGTGGATTGGTTATCAACCCCAATGGCGACTGGCTCTTTATTTTCCGCAAGGGAAAGTGGGATTTACCGAAGGGAAAAGCCGAAAAAAAAGAAAAACCCGTTGATACAGCCATACGCGAAGTGTGTGAAGAGACCGGATTAACCAAACTAAAACAAATTGGCGATTTGGGAAAAACATACCATACGTATAGCATAACAAAAAAACTCAAATTTAAAACCACCCGATGGTTTATTTTCGAAAACCGTGGGGAACCATTGGTTCCGCAACAAGAGGAAGAAATAACCTGGATTGAATGGATTTCGCCCGAAAAACTCCACGAAATTAAGGAAAACACCTACCCTTCGATTCTTGAGTTATTGAGCCGTGAGGCGTTAAAGCCTTATTACAAATGACAAACCATACCGAAGTCATATTATTAACCGGTTCGAACCTCGGACAAAAAGAAAGTATACTGGCGAAGGCCCGTGAGCAATTAGCAGATGAAATGGGTGAAGTGGTAACCCAATCGACAATTTACTTTTCTGAACCGTGGGGATTTGAGAGTACCAATACCTTTGCGAATCAGATTTTGTGCATTAATACAACCTTGCAGCCACACGATGTACTTGAAATTATTCTTCAAATTGAAAAAAAACTGGGTCGAACAAGACATTTTAAAACGTCGCCTAACGATTATGCCGACAGGGTTATTGATATAGACATCCTTTTTTATGGTTCAACCATTATGAATGAACCGGAATTAATTATACCACACCCTTTATTACACGAACGACGATTTACTTTAATACCATTAAGTACAATCAGGCCACAATTGGTTCACCCAAAATTACAAAAAACGGTAATCGAATTATTAGAACAACTAAATACTACCGTTTAACGGTGGCCGACACTAATTCGCCGACCGGGTTCAGCACAAAATATTCGACAACTTCTATTGGCTGATAAACCATTTTCATCCAGGGATTTACCACATTCGATTTGTATTTATACAATGTATTGTGATTGTTAGACCCCACCATCAGCACAAAACATTTCCGACGAGGCACATTGTTATCATTTTGCATATAGGCCGACAAATACCGGTAAGGTATAGTGCCAATATTAAATCCAAATCCACTGAGCTGTACCGGCGTATAGGCTTTAAATTTTTCTTCGTCTAAACCTCTGAATTTCACCACCTGATACAAAGGATCGGTATTATATCCGTTGAGCGAAATTTTATTACCGGTAATATCGAACCGCGATAATTGCACAAATCCAAATATGGTATCGTTGGTAACCGAAATGATGTAAGCCGGCAATACCCTTGCAAAAGTGGTTGATGACCACAAAACAACCAATAACAAAATAATCCCCGTTTTTTTCATCGTACTCAGAAACCGTTAATAACATGTCGTAATTGAACCAAACGATCGAGCATTGGCTCAAGTAGCGAGAGTTTAAGCATATTTGCGCCATCGGATTTAGCAACCGAAGGGTCGTGATGCGTTTCGAGAAACAAACCATCGACACCGGTAACGATAGCCGCACGCGCATAGGTTTCTATCAATTGTGGTTTTCCGCCGGTAACACCGCTGCTCTGATTGGGTTGTTGCAACGAATGGGTTATATCGAGCACCACCGGAAAACCCGTTTTCTGCATTTCGCTGATGCCTCTGAAATCTACCATCAAATCCTGATAACCGTACATTACACCGCGGTCTGTAAGCATAATGTTCGAATTGCCGCCATCCACCACTTTTTGCGCTGCAAATGTCATACTATCGGGCGCAAGAAATTGTCCTTTTTTTATATTCACCACTTTACCCGTTTTTGCAGCGGCCAGAAGAATATCGGTTTGACGACACAAGAAAGCCGGAATCTGAAGCACATCGACATATTCGGCTGCCATCGCAGCTTCTTCGGCACTGTGAATATCGGTAACCACGGGAATATTAAATGTTTTGCGAACTTTTGCCAACATTTTTAAAGCTGGTTCGTCGCCAATTCCGGCAAACGAATCGAGCCGCGATCGATTTGCTTTACGGTAGCTCGCCTTAAACACATACGGAATATGGTATTTTTCGGTAATACGCAGACACGTTTCGGCAATATTCATCACCATGGCTTCGTTCTCGACTACGCACGGACCAGCCAATAAGAAGAAATTATTGCTGTCGCTATATTTTAAAAGTGGAATATTCGGTATCATATTTTATTCTTTGAAGCGCAAATATAATTGTTTTGAACGGCATTGCCCATAGTTGCAAAAAGGATAACACCAGATATAATGATTATCATAGTAAAACTTTGAACAAAAAGCACATGCTTTAACCTTTCATACCGAAACATCCTTTTTTGCGCGCGAATAATCCTATTCGGCGAAGAGGCTAACGTTGAGATTTACATTACAATTGCTCAATATACGTGTAGTAAACCCCATATTCCTCCTTACCTTCCACAAAGTCAGTGGTTAAAAAAGTTTCGCCAACAGGCAAATTCACGATAAATGATACAGCGGTATCAGCCTTTTCAATCTGCTTTTCGAAAATAAAATTAAACAATTTAATTCTTACCTTTTGTGGCTTAATGGCTTTATAGACAAACCTATTTTTGGGGTTAATTGAAGGTATACCGGTAATTGTACCGGAACATTCTAAAGGCCATCGCATACACGATATTTTGTATCTTCCAGCCACAGCCACGTTGATTGCATAAGTATTATTCTTATTTTTCAAGCCTGCAGCTACATGCTCGGCTTCCCAAATCGGGGCATCGTTGCCAATGGCATGTTGTATGGTTAACGCTGTTATTTTTTGTTTGGCTGAACCGATAACGACAGGGGCAAACGTACTGTAAGTTGGCTTCTGCATGGCTTTGCTTACAAAATCAGCATTATCTTTAAGTAATTGAGAAACCACCTCAGGATATTTGGCCGCAATATTATGCAATTCCATTGAATCGGAAATAACATCGTAGAGTTCGTTTCCATTTATCAGCCTCCATTTTCCATTCATTATACACGAACCAAATACATCCTGCGGGGGCCTCCAATCCTGATTATGGTGTACAAAAACCGAGCGCGGAGCCAAATGAGCCGAAGGGTCGGTGAGCAGTTTCGAAAAATCCACGCCATCGGGGTGTGCGTTTGCGGGCATCTTTAGATTACAAAGTGCAGCAAGCGTGGGCATAATGTCGACATGTGAGGTCAGCTCGGGAATATCTTTTCCACCGCCAATACCCCCTTTGGGCCAGCGGATATAAAACGGCACACGGTGGCCGCCTTCGGTTTTATCACCTTTTCCGCCGCGAAATCCTTTGTTGTAGCCGATTTTGCCATCTTTACTCATCCCGTATTGCGATCCATTATCGCTCATATAAATCAGAATTGTATTATCAGTTAACCCCTTGTCGGCCAGATAGCGGTTCAACCGACCAAAATTTTCGTCGAGGTTTGCAATCATACCATAATATTCGGCACTGGGATAGGCCACTGTAGCCAGAGCCTTATAGGGTGCAGCATATTTCTCATCGACATACAACGGTCCATGGGCAATATTGGTAGGTAGATAAACAAAAAATGGTTTATCCTTATGCCCTTCGATAAATTGAATGGTTTGGTCAAACCACACATCGGTACAATAGCCTTTAAATGCTTTCGGTTCGTTATTAATAAGATAGGTATCGTCGAAATAGGAGTTTCCCCAATAATCGGAGAGTTCGCCAATGCCGCCCGAGGAGAGCCGCGCCGTATAATCGAAACCGCAATCCGAGGGTCGAACAGGATAGTTATCGCCAAGATGCCATTTGCCAATCATGGCGGTTTGGTATTTGTTGGCTTTAAATACTTCGCCCAATGTGGCCGATGCATGGGTTATAATGTCGCGCCCTTTAAACGTGGCCCAAGCACCATTGTGTATAGGATATTGTCCGGTGATTATGGCCGAACGTGTAGGTGTACATAACGGACTGACATGAAAATCGGTCATGCGCACCGCCTGTTTGTAAAAGGCATCAATCTGTGGGGTTTTGAGCCAGGGATTACCCTGACAAGCCAAATCGCCAATGCCCTGATCGTCCACCAAAAGCAGAATAACATTGGGCGGTGTGGTTTTGGCAGCCAACGTTGTGGATAACATCGAAACCACACC
>QKHT01000015.1 GCA_003249935.1 Bacteroidota bacterium | reverse complement strand
AAGTAGATGTATCCGTCGGCCACCACAGGTGTGGCACGGCTTGTAATGGTGGTTTCGCCATCGAGAATTATCGGCTCGGTATGTACCCCATCGCTAATGTAAAAGTTGTTGCCGGGGCCGGGGTTGCCATAAAATACAAAACGGTTATCGTCCACCGGTACCATATATGTAATGCCGGTATTTGATGCGGTACCCGGTGCGGCATCGGCTACTTTTACACTGTTGTCGGCCGGGTTGTAAATGCGGGCTTCTTTGCCATAGGTTGCATCGGTCGCAATGTAAGCTACTTTATGGCCCACGGCTCTTACCCAGTTCATGGTTGTGGTTGCACCAAATGGCGTGGGTATGGCACTAATGGTTTTGCCCGATACCTTGTATAATGCCTTATTGGCCGAATAATACAACGTATTACCAATGGTGATAATGTCGGTTAAACCTAAGCTTGTTGCTGTAAGGCCAATATAGTCGGTATTGTTGCCATCGTAACAGTAGAGTTTGCTGGCCGAACCGCTTTTGTAAAACATATAAAGGGTATCGGGGCCGGCAATCATGTAAGCCATGCTGTCGGGGGTTATCGTGTTGAATGCTGTAATTCTTGTAAGATTGGCAAACTGTCGGTTGTTGGTGCGAAAAACATCGTAGTGCAGGCTGTCGGTGGTGGTAAACAGGTACAATTCGTTCTTAAAATCCACCATGCGATATTTAGAGTTGCCATTGCTGTTAATTACATCGGCTGTGGCTATGGCATATGCGGTATCGGCCGATAGCGAAACGGGGTCGGCCGCCCAAATTTGCGATTTTAATGCAGAGGTTCCTAATTTAAAAAAAAACTGATTACCCGACTGAACTGCTGCATCGATAACCACATCGGCCGATTCGGAGATGTTGGCAAGTTTGGTTACCGCAGGTTTACCGGCCGACGAAAACAAAAACGGACTGATGGTTTTTGCATTAGCAACAGCCTCATTGCCGGCTTTAAAAAATACCTCGTTGGTGCCCACACTGCTCAAATTAGACAAATCCCACAACCCTGTGGCTACGGTAACCGGCGTGTTCTTTTTTTGTATAAACTGCAAATCGAACGGGGCACCGGTGCCGGCATATGTGGCATACAACAACCCATTGGATGTAGCCATTAAACTGTTTTGAATATAATTCTGTTCATCTACTTTAGTGGCCCGGTATTCGGCACTAATTATACCTACCGCTGTGCACCACAACGATACAATAGTATAAAGCTTAATCATACGATTTTTCCCTCTGCTTTAATTTTAATCTAAATGTATTTCCGTGGCTAAAAATAGTAAAAATTGCGCAAGTATTTCTGTTCCACACTTAATTGTTTATTAAATAGGTTCAAAGTGCTAGCTCTGCTTATAGTCTAATGTTTATTTTTATGGCTGTTGTTGTTGGTTGAACCACAGTTTGGATATTTGTAATTTAGAATTATTATGCAGAAGCTTTGGACGGCCGCCGTTTGGCTCGCTGCACATTTACAGCAACCCGTCCGGCCGCCGTTTGGCTCGCTGCACAATTACGGCAACCCGTCCGGCCGCCGTTTGGCTCGCTGCACATTTACAGCAACCCGTACGGCGGCCGTTTGACCTGCTGCACATTTACAGCAACCCGTACGGCGGCCGTTTTGACCTGCTGCAATATGGTACGGCCAAAATGTGATGCCCTTTAGCTCAAACTATTGGTCATGGGGTTCGTTCGGTAACCAAAACCGGTCATAAACATACTCCAAATGGTAAAAATTCGATATAATTTACTTTTTGGTGATATTTGTCATCAATTTTATTTGGTTTGTAATGGTATTTCGTCTTAAATTCGTGGCTGAAAAAATACAATTTTACATTTATGAAAAAGAATTTAGAACCAATTGATCTTAAAGCATTATCGCATTTAGAAGCATCACAACTAATGAAACGTCATTTCGACGATATTGCTTCATTAGACCATACCATTATTACCAACGGGCCTCTTATTTCGTATATCGCCCAACTCAAATCCAAACATGCAGCCTTCGATCTGGCACTTGTACAGGTTCGAAAAAACGACGAAACCGTGCAGATCGAACTGCTCGACAACCAGCGCGACAAAGCGTTCTCGGTATTAAAGCGGGCTGTAAAACTGGCCTCAATGGCCGAAACCGCTGCCGAAATGGAAGCAGCAGACGCTTTGCAATTGTTGGTGTTGGCTTATAAGAAAATTGAACGACTCAATTACGAAGCCGAAACAGCCGCTATCGATAATTTAATTCGCGATCTCGAAAGCAGTAAGTATGCCTCGAAGGTTACACTGCTAAGTCTTAAAAAATATGTCACCCGGCTCAAAACAAGTAACGATGCGTTTAAAGCACTTTTTGGCGACCGTATTCAAACCATTGCCTCGGCCGTAACATACGATGCCAAGTCGCTGCGTACCGATATGATGGCCACTTACCGCGAATTTACCGACTATGTGCTGGCTATGGCTCAGGCTCTTGATACTCCCGAATTTAATCTTGTACTTAATTTACTGAATACAGATCGAAAATATTATGCCGATATGTTAAGCCGCAGGATCAGCACTGCAAATTCCGGTGGTAACGATGTGGCAAAGACTTCATAGTTTTGGGAATTTTTATTAAACTGTGATTACGCTAAAGCGGAGGATGAGGGTCCTCCGCTTTTTTTTATTGTACAAATACATGGCATACGGTTCAACCCAAAACAAAAGCGGGCGTAACGGTATAAACCGAAACGCCCGCTTTGGGTATAATGTCGCAAAAACCTACTGTTTTTTAATCCATGCTTCGAGCCAGTCGCCCACTTCGCTGGTTTTTGCCGCCTTACTTTTGTCGTCGGCAATATCTTCGGTTACCACACCGGCATCCATCGATGCATTTACTGCTGCACGAATAAGCGCACCCTCTTCCATAAGGTTAAAGGCATATTCGAACATCATGGCTGCCGAAAGCACGGTGGCCAACGGATTGGCAATGTTGAGACCGGCCGCTTGCGGGTACGAACCGTGGATGGGCTCGAACACACTGGTGTGAATGCCAATAGATGCCGATGGCAACATGCCCATAGAACCCGAAATAACCGAAGCTTCGTCGGTAAGAATATCGCCAAACATGTTTTCGGTAACCATTACGTCGAAACGTTTGGGCCACTGAATAATTTGCATGGCGGCATTGTCTACAAACATGTATTCGGTTTCCACTTCAGGATATTTGGGGGCAATTTCCTGCGCAATTTCGCGCCATAACCGCGAGGTTTCGAGTACGTTGGCTTTATCGACTACGGTTACTTTTTTGCGGCGTTTCATCGCAAATTCGTAAGCGAGTTTGAGAATACGTTCAACCTCTTCGCGGGTGTATACGCAATTGTCGAAAGCGGTGTTTCCCTCGTCTTTACGGCCTTTTTCGCCAAAATAAATACCTCCTGTAAGTTCGCGAATACACATAAATTCGGCACCTTCTACCAGGTCCAGACGCAATGGCGATTTGTGTAACAACGATGGAAAGGTAACCACAGGACGAAGATTGGCATACAAACCAAGTTGTTTGCGCATTCGAAGTAAGCCTTGTTCGGGGCGAACCGTTGCTTTGGGGTTGTTATCGAATTTGGGGTGGCCAATGGCGCCAAAAAGCACCGCATCGGCTGCCATACACAAGTCGTGCGTAGCGGCAGGGTAGGGGTCGCCTACTTCGTCGATGGCACATGCACCGGTAATGGCATATTCGTACTCGAGTTCGTGACCAAATTTTTCGCAAATAGCTTTGGTTACTTTCATTGCCTGATCTACTATCTCCGGACCAATTCCGTCGCCGGGCAAAACTGCAATTTTAAGTTTCATTCTTTTGTATTGTTGTGTTTATAATCTGCTTTTTAGCTCCACTGTTCTATGATGTTCAGCATTTTTACAGTGGCTTTTATGGCTGCTTCCGTTTGGTCGGCATCCAAGCCGCGGGTGCGGAATTCGCGCTCTTCAAATTGCCAGCGGATACTGGTCTCTACCAATGCATCGGTGCGTCCGCCCGGTGGTATCGATACGTTATAATCCATTAGTACCGGGTGTTTTTTGTCGAGCTTGTCGTAAATTTTCCACAACGCTTTCATAAATGCGTCGTATTGTCCGTCGCCGGCACTCGTTTCCTGAAATACCTTTTCGTCGATTCTGATTTTTACCGTTGCAACCGGTTTCAGGCCATAGGCCAACGAAAGCGCATAGTTAAGTACCGATATTTTGGCTGAACCCGCTTCGGAAGTTTCGAGCACATCGGCAATAATGTACGGAAGATCTTCGCGTGTTACGATCTCTTTTTTATCGCCCAACTCAATAATGCGTTCGGTTACCAGACGCAACGAATCGGGATCGAGATCGATACCCAACTCTTTCAGGTTATTGGCAATATTTGCCTTTCCCGAAGTTTTTCCAAGGGCGTATTCGCGCTGACGGCCAAATCGTTCGGGCAACAGTGTATTGAAATAAAGTTTGTTCTTGTTGTCGCCATCGGCATGTATTCCGGCACATTGCGTAAATACGCTATCGCCCACAATGGGTTTGTTTGCCGGAATGCGTATGCCCGAAAAGGTTTCGACCACCTTGCTCAGGTTGGTAAGTGCTTCTTCGTTTATGTTGTTTTCGATATGTAAATGGTCGTTCAAGATACCAATCACACTGGCTAATGGTACGTTACCGGCACGCTCACCAAGTCCGTTTACCGTGGTATGTACCCCATTAATGCCAAGTACAAGCGATTCCCATGTGTTGGCCGAGGCCAGATCGTAGTCGTTGTGTGCATGAAAATCGAGGTGTAATTGCGGATACCGTTTGCGCATAATGGCAAGAAATTCGCGTGTTTGCGTCGGATTCAAAATACCCAAGGTGTCGGGTAACATAAACCGTTTTATGGGTTGATCCAACAGGCCGTCCATCAGTTGAAATACATATTCGGGCGATGAAATCATGCCATTCGACCAATCTTCGAGATAAAGATTTACATCTACACTTTGGCTCACTGCATAGGCAATCAGCACTTTAATGTCGGCAATGTGTGCTTCGGGTGTTTTTCGTAGTTGTTGCGATACATGTTTGTACGAACCTTTTGCCAACAGATTAATAACCCGTGCGCCGGCGGCCGTAATCCAATCGACCGATTGGGTTCCGTCAATAAATCCCAATACCTCAATTTTGTCGAGGTATCCGTTTGCCGAAGCCCACTCGGTAATTCGTTTTACGCCTTTAAACTCGCCGTCCGATACCCTGGCCGAAGCCACTTCGATGCGGTCAACCCGTACATCTTCAAGTAAAAGCTTTGCTATACTTAGCTTTTCGTGTGCCGAAAACGATACGCCTGCGGTTTGTTCGCCATCCCGTAGGGTTGTATCCATTATTTCAATCTTCATCGTTCTGATTTGAATTAAATTGTTACTCTTTTGTTGTAAAAGCAGTAATGCCGTGCTGCTCACGCGGAATCATTCAATCTGTATGTCGTGTGGTAGAAGCACCCGGTAGGCCAAGGGCCAACCGGGGCTCTGTGTATTATTTATGCAAATGTACTGCGCACATCGGTAGTTTCGAATTCAACTATTTTTGCCATGTTACTCAGCAAATAGTCGATATCGTCGTATCCATTCAGCATGCAATTCTTTTTGTAGGCATTAATCTCGAAACTTTCGCTTTCGCCGGTTGAATCGAGTGTTACGCTTTGTGCCTCCAGATTTACGGTTACCGTAGATTTAGGATTTGCTTCAATGGCTGCAAATAAACGGGCCAAAAATCCCTCGCTTACCACCACAGGCAATACGCCGTTATTAAGGGCATTGCCTTTAAAAATGTCAGCAAAAAAGCTCGAAATTACCACTCTGAAACCGTAACCGGCAATCGCCCAGGCTGCATGTTCGCGGCTCGAACCGCTACCAAAATTTTTTCCACCTACTAAAATCTCACCGCCAAAAGTGGGGTTGTTGAGTATAAAATCGGCTTTTGGCGTATTGTCTTTGTTAAAACGCCAATCGCGGAATAAATTGTCGCCAAAGCCATTTTTGTCGGTTGCTTTTAGAAAACGAGCCGGTATAATTTGGTCGGTATCCACGTTTTCGATAGGCAACGGCACACATGTTGATGTGAGTATGTTAAATTTCTGATTGCTCATGTTTGAAAAATTTACTCAGTTAGAAATTATGAAAGAAACTCGCGCGGGTCGGTTACAACACCTGTTACGGCGGCCGCAGCTGCAGTAAGTACACTGGCCAGTAACGTGCGCGAACCCGGTCCCTGACGGCCTTCGAAATTGCGGTTCGATGTAGATACCGAATATTTTCCTGCTGGTACTTTGTCGTCGTTCATTGCCAAACACGCCGAACAGCCCGGTTGACGCAATACAAAACCGGCCGATTCGAGCACTTTGTCTATTCCTTCGGCTTTTATCTGTTTTTCAACCAAACGGCTGCCCGGAACCAACCAAACCACTACATTGTCGGCTTTCTTTTTGCCTTTTACAAAATCGGCAAATGCTCTGAAATCTTCGATACGACCATTGGTACACGAACCGACAAATACATAGTCTACCGGTTTGCCAATCATCTTTTCGCCGGGGTTGTAACCCATATACTCGAGCGATTTGATGTAAGAGATTTTTCCGGCTTCATCAATTTCATTCAGTGTGGGTATCGAACCAGTAATGCCTACTCCCATACCCGGGTTGGTGCCATAGGTAATCATGGGTTCAATGTCGGCTGCATCGAAAGTGTATGTTTTGTCGAATTGTGCATCGGCATCGGTTTTCAATGTTTTCCAGTATGCCAACGCTTTATCCCACGCTTCGCCTTTAGGGGCAAATTCGCGTCCATTGATGTAGTCGAATGTGGTTTGATCGGGTGCAATAAAGCCACCGCGTGCCCCCATTTCGATACTCATGTTGCAGAGCGACATACGTGCTTCCATCGAAAGCGATGTAATGGCCGAACCGGCAAATTCTACAAAATATCCTGTTCCACCACCGGTGGTAAGTTTAGATATAATATAAAGAATTATATCTTTCGACGATACACCTTTGCTCAATGTGCCATCAATGGTAATGAGCATGGTTTTCGGACGTGGTTGTAAAATACACTGACTTGCGAGTACCATCTCAACTTCGCTGGTGCCTATACCAAATGCGATTGATCCGAAGGCACCATGTGTTGAGGTGTGGCTGTCGCCGCAAACAATTGTCATGCCCGGTTGTGTAAGCCCGTTTTCGGGACCTACCACGTGCACAATTCCGTTTTTCTCGTGACCCAAACCATACAAGGTAATACCAAACTCTTCGCAGTTTTTGGTTAATGTTTGAACCTGATGACGAGAAATGGCATCTTGTATCGGCTTATCCTGATCCCATGTGGGTACGTTGTGGTCGGGGGTCGCCGTGGTTTTGTCGGGACGAAGTACCTTCAATCCACGTTCGCGTAATCCGTTAAACGCCTGAGGACTGGTTACCTCGTGACAAAAATGACGGTCGATGTACAACTGTGTTGGCCCGTCGTTTACCTGAGCTACAACGTGCGCATCCCAAATTTTGTCGAAAAGTGTTTTTCCCATTTTAATTATTTGTTTATTATTTTGCTGCAATATTTACCCTCACGATATTCGTAGATGATCTGAACGCTAATCTGTGGTTCAACCCATAATAATACCGTTACAATTACGATGTTGTTGTTAAATAATTTTGTTCAATGCATCGATGTATGCTTCTACCGAAGCGGTTACAATGTCGGTATCGGCACCAAAACCATAATAAATTTTGTGCTTGTGCTCGAGTTGCATGTGCACCTTACCCATGTCGTCGCTGCCGCGTGTAATGGCTTGAATGAGGAATTCCTCGAGTATTACTTCCTTGTTTATGATGCTCTTGATGGCTTTAATGGCTGCATCTACCGGCCCATCGCCGCTTTCAGTGGCCGACATGATCTTCCCGTTTACATCGAGTCTTACCGTTGCCATGGGGATGGTGGTTTTGCCACTTACCACTTGCAAAAAGTTCAACTTTATTTTGTCCTGTCCTTTGGTGGTTTCGCCCATTAAAATCGACAAATCTTCGTCGGTAATGTTCTTTTTGCGGTCGGCAAGTTCGAGAAAATCGGTGTATATTTTATCGATGT
>QKHT01000119.1 GCA_003249935.1 Bacteroidota bacterium | reverse complement strand
ACTGTTGGTACCCATGTTCATATCCTCAATTCGCCCCTGACGCCACAAATCGGTAAATACATCGCCCGGTACGGTGGCATAACCGGCATCGGGCATATATTTTTCGAATTGCTTTTTCAATCCTTCGCCCGGAATAGTTCCTTCCATGTTCCACCGTCGTCCACCCAAATCAAAGGTGACCTTCGTTGCCTGTTGCCCGAACAACCCGGTAAACAGGGTAATAAAAATTAAAAAAATAAGATTTTTACGCATATAATTAACTGTTTTCTATATTAGATTCATATGAAATAGCCTATTCAACCGGTTTAAACAAAAAAATGGATCATTCTAACCAGAATGACCAAATATGTTTTCATCAATTATTGGTTGATCGATAGGTGTACTTATTGTTGCAGGTGGCTTTTACCTTGTTCAAAAGTTCGGGATATGGCACATTACACACATCCACCAAACCAACATTGTAGTTTTCACCATCAGCACGACCGGTAATCGGTTCATCAATATATTGAAACCAGTGTGCACCAACAATCAATTTATTGCGAAGCGCACTCTGGATATATTTTTGATACATTTGGCCCCTTTCCGTTTGATTTTCCGACTGTTTTACACCCGGATGAAAAAATCCACGATCGGTTGATCCAAAATGGAACTCGCCAATAATAACAGGTTTATCCACACCTTCGGGCAATGTAACATCCTGAACCGAAAATTCGTATTTGTTAAAACTGATTATATCACAATACTCAGCGGCTGCACGTAAGGTAATGTCGTTTTGAGCCCAGGCTAACCGGCAGCCCAAATAGTTTTGATTCGGAGCCACTCGCTTTAGTTCGTCGTGTACGGTTTGAAAATATTTGCGACAGATCTGGTCGTAAAACCGGTTTAAATCATCGCGGGCATATGTTTCATTGGGCACTTGTGTAGCTTTTAGCATGTCATCCCATGAAGAATATCCCGAGTGCCATGCAAGGTTCAATTTGGCAATGGTAGCGTATTTTTTTCTGAGATCGGCAATAAAGGCTCTTTTGGCCGGTTGATCGGCCGGGCTCGACAGTGTCGCCAGACTCAACGACCCTGCACCTCCCCACGACATTTCATTATCCACAAAATAACCGATACACCATGGGTCATTCGCCCCAAATTTTTGTGCCTCAACAGACGTTCTTACATTTTTTTCAAAATCGGCATCAAACACATCATGGAACTTCCCCTGATAACCACTCGAACCCTCAATTTTTCGGGTGTTGCGAATCCAAACAGCACCCACGTAGGGTGTCTTATGTTGCGCAGCCAAAACCTGGTCTGATACAAATCCGATGGTATTTAATCCCCAGTTTTTAAATCTATTATGGGTTAGTTCCCGGAATTTGGGAAGATAGTCGTTACCTAAAGCCAAATACAAATTGTGTTCGAAATGGTTAAACAACAACATTTTTGCATCGGGCTTGGTTCGATCGAAGCGTTCATCGAAAAACGGCGCTGAGGTTGCGGATTTCTTCGGGAGTTTCGAGAAATAGCTTTCGCGACCGGTTATTACCGTAAACACACTCTGCGAACTTACACAATTTACGCCAGCCGACCAAAACAGAAAACCATCCGGATCAACCAACCACCATTTACCCTCATGTTTTACCGGATAAAATGAGCCTGTAGCAGTAAATCGAGGACCTTTAAGCCAACCGCCATACTTATCAATTTCCGGATTTACGTTTGCCAGCGACAGTTGTTTAATTTCAGATTCCACCACATCGGCTAATGCCTTTTTAGTTTCAATTTTTCCGATCCAATAATCATGTGCATACTGACCAAACTCATTGACAAAAGGGAAAAACCCACTTGTATCACGGAACTCTGTTGTGCCTTCGCTAAAAATGCGATTCACCGAATAGTAATTTTGAGATTCGGGATAACGTACGCTGAATGATATTTGCTGAATGGCTTCGCGCGGAGTTTTCTCGCATCCGGGCGTGCCGCGCATGCCGGTATATTGAAAAGGTGGCCGGTGTACCCAGGGCAGCCAGGTGAGTTGTACCGTGATTGTTTTGGTTTCACCGGGTTTGAGGTCCACATAATCAGAGCAATACCAACGCATGAGCGGATCGGGATCCAAACCCACATACATCGCAATCTGGGTGCTATGAGATGCCAAATTAGTTACACTCGCCTTTAAGGTGTAAACGTCGGTTAAGTCCCAAGGCGTGCACTTCAAGGGTTTAATAACGAGTGAAGCCTGATTTCCATCCCTGCTTTTTACGGCAATGCCACGTATAGCCTCATTTTCTATTAAACTTAAGGTCGCATCGTTACTGGTAAATTGTCCGCTATCCAATGTATTGAAAACCACCAGTTGACCCGGCTTCTGTTCCGACATAGCGTGCGTGAATGTCAAAAAAAGTAGAATGAGCGTTATAGCGCCGGGGACAAACCTATAGTTTTTAAGATGAACAAGAGAATAATATTTCATTTTCGATTTCATTAGAATGATGTTTTTCCGCTAAAAATGATAAAAAAGTGATGTGCATCCATCACTAATTACTGGAATATTGCTAAAATTTGCAGGGATTAACAGATGATTTATCTCTCTCTTACATAGCATTATCCATCAACGCTGAGTGAAACCTATTGGTTATCCGAAGCCATAGCCGAGACAACTACTTCGTTGGACACAATGCTTCCGCAGCGTGCCTTTACCACAATATTGCCAACTTGTTGTGTAGCCTGAACATGCAATAAGGCATGACCATTGTGTGTAACAATCAGGTTCGACTTATGATTTTGTACGTTGTTTTCCCAACCATTATCCACACCAATGTTTACACCCGGGCCCGAGAGTTCAAATTCAATTTGCGAATCCTTATCGGGCACCACATCGCCTTTGGCCGAGGCAAGATATGCTTCGATATGCACCACATCGTAACCATTGGCTTGCATAGTCGTCTTATCGGCTTTTAGTACCACTTTTGCAATATTAGTGGCAGTTTTAATACTGTATTCTGCTTCAACTTTATTGTTATTCAAACCTTTGGCTTTTATTTCACCAGCACTGTATGGAACCAGATATTTTACTATATGATCTGCGAAATCGGTAGGTTGCTGCACACCATAACTTACGTTATTTACAAACAATTCCACTTGCGGGGTATTTGCATAGACTTCCACAAATACCGAATCGTTTTTTGCATAATTCCATGTCTCTTCCACATCTTCAAAAAGCCATTTGTCGAGCCAAAACCGTACGCGATAATCTTCCCAAACGCCGTTTCGATATACCCATTGTGCCTTATGGGCATGTTTGGTTGCCAAATAAACTGTGGGACTGGATTGCCAAAGTGTTTTAAAAAAATGGCCACGCGGGGTATAGAATCCGCCAAAATCGAGCAACGAAAGTTCAAGACCTTTCCAAGGGAAAGGCCCCGATTCGCCCATATAGGCAATACCGGTCCATAAAAAAACACCACCAACGAAATCGCGATCGGTTGCATCTTTCCACTCCTGATATGTACCCCAATTCTCGGATCCATAAATTTTCCGGTTTGGAAACTGCTTATGGTCGCTATCGTAATTGGCTGCACGATAGTTGTAACCCATCACATCAGGCACGTCGAAATAGCCCGTTTTGTTACCGGCTTTAGGCAACACACCACCTGTGGTTACCGGCCGGGTGGTGTCCACTTCTTTTATCCATTGTTTTATCTGAATGGCTGTTTCCTTTAGTTCGTCAGTGGTCATGCCGCTTACTTCGTTGTTTACGGTATTGTTCAAACCCTGATTATCCTGTTCCATTTTCCAATAATAAGGATAAGTCCACTCTATTTCGTTACCCATGCTCCACATAATTACCGATGGATGATTCCGGGAATATCGAACCATATCCTTTACATCTCGTTCGGCCCACTCTTCAAAAATATCGCCATAACCACTTTGCATTCCCGGACGCATATCGGCGGCAAACCGCGATGTAATCCACTTATCCTTATTTTCACGCCATTCATCAAATGCTTCGTTTATCACCACAAAACCCATCTCATCGCATAGCGCAAGTAATCCCGGTGCGGCAGGATTATGAGACGATCGTATGGCATTTACGCCAATATCCTTTAACCGATCGAGGCGGCGTTTCCATACATCGCGAATAAACACAGCCCCCACGGCACCGGCATCGTGATGCAAACACACCCCCTTAAGTTTGGTCGGGTTACCGTTTAACAGAAAACCCTTATTGGCATCGAATACCACATGGCGTATCCCAAACTTTATAGGATACGTGTCGAGCAACATGCTATTCTCCTCAATCACCACTTCGGCGCGATACATTACCGGCGACTCTATTTGCCATAATTGCGGTTTTTGCAACGCCATCTTCATTTTTATGGTGTCGGAAAACGTACTCTTCATATTTTTTCGGGTTGAACCCACCAACCGGTTCTGAGCATCATAAATATCGGTTCTAACCGAAACGTTGCGGGCATGACCGGTTTCATTGCGAACTACCGCAAAAACAGCCACTTCGGCCTTTGCAGCATTAGCAACCGGAGTTTCGATCCATGCGCCAAATTGCGGGATGTAACACGCTGAGGTGGTTACCAACCTTACATCGCGATATATGCCCGAACCCGGATACCAGCGGGCATCCGCTACAACCGAATGATCGACCCGTACGGCAATCGTATTGTTTGCCCCATATTTGAGATAGGGCGACAAGTTGTACCCAAATACACTATAGCCATAAGGGCGTTTGCCCAGATAATGGCCATTTATCCACACTTCGGCATTTTTGTAAACCCCATCGAACTCAATGGAAATAATTTTATTTTGATCGGTTGTTTCTACTGCAAATGTTTTTCGATACCAACCAATACCTGCCGGCAAAAAGCCGGTCGATCCGGATGTATTTTCAGAAGTGTATTTTTGCTCAATCGACCAGTCGTGGGGCAAATTTAACTTGCGCCACGAGTCATCGTTGAACGAACCATTTTTAGCCTCGGGTTCATCGCCTAAGTAAAATTTCCAGTTAAAATTGAAATCAGAAACCCTGCGAGGAGAATCGACTGTTTGCCTGGCAGCCAAAAGCCAACTTTGAACGAACAGCACAAACACCATAAGCAGGGTGTGGCTTGTTTTACTATTGAATTTCATCTTATAAAAATTACAATCTGGATACAATAATTCTTACTCACCTGTTTGTTTCACTTTCGATCCCCACAATGCATAGTAGAGGATGTACAATTCGCTGATGACAACCAGAATCCAGGTACCTCTCCAACCATAAGCATCGGCTAATCCGCCCTGAAGCAATGGTATGAAAGCACCTCCTAAAACACCAATCATAAAAACACCCGATGCTTTGGACGTATATTTGCCAAGCTTGTTTACACACAGCGTAAATATGGCACCCCACATTACCGAATGGAATAAACCCACTGCCACGAGTAACCATGGATTGTTAATCAGCATGGCCAGAATAATGGAAACCGTGGCCAGAATACTGGTCCAGGCCAATTGCTTTTGTGCCGAAACGCTGCTCATGGAGCTGGAGATGAGTCGGCCCACCAACATACCACTCCAGTACAATGTGGCCATTAATGCGGCATTAACAGCATACGATCCACCCAGACTTATGGCGAAAAGATTGATATTGGCCCCAATGGCCACTTCGGCTCCTACATAAAAAAAGATAGCAATTACACCCAACGTAAGGTGACTGAACGACCAGATATTTCGAGGTAACACTTCGCCTTTTACCGCTTTGGTTTCTTCAATTTCGGGCAATGAAATCCGCGACAAAATTAGTGTTACAATAGCAATAACCACCATTAAAGCCAAAAAAGGCATCATCAGTTGGCTCACTTTTACCTCTTCCATCGACAGACCGCCGAATACAATACCTGTTACAAAATAGGGCGCAATAGTTGTACCGATAGAATTGGATGAACCCCCGATATTTAACCGCTGTACCGGTTGTGTCCCCTTAACCTTACATGCGGTAAGATAGGGGTTCAGCACAACTTGCATAAATGTGGCCGACGTACCCACGACAAAAGAACCAATGAGGAATATAAAAAAACCAACCGGCACTGTTGCGTCCGAAATTTGCATCACCGAAGAAGGGTACTGTTCGAAATAATACGATGAATAGAAGAAAATGCCAAGTCCCACAATCATTAATAACAAAGCACGAATCAACGTGCCTTTATAACCATACCGGGTTACCATGGCCGAGCCAATACCACCGGTAAGCGGATAGGCCATAAACCACGAGAACGAAATAAGTGTGGCAAAAGTGTTTTTTAATGAACCGGCATTGCTAAGAAATGCAGCCTTTAGCGGTCCCTGAAACTGTCCGTTGGCCGTAGTTAAAAAGCCAACGATAAAGAACAAAAATACTAGCGTAATAAACGGGCCTAAATAGTTGACCTCTGCTTTTGATTTATTCATAGCAATACAAAAAAATTAAATATTTCTCTATCCAAATTACACCTTGCATTTTTGTGCAAAGCGGTTAAAAATACACAAAAACTAAATGGAATAAGTCTCTTTACACGACAAACCAATACTTAATTACAAATCCCCCCTTATTTTCGGATAATAAATGCCTTACGATATGGACATCACACAAATTTTATGGTGATAGACTAAGCTAAAACAACAGATGTTACCTGAACACAACTTGTTCAGGAAACATCCATTCATCGTCATTTTTTTTATCGTTGTATGGCCACTTTACTCATCACCACTTTATGGCCGGTGGTAAGTGCTACAAAGTAAACACCTTCGGGCAATTGTTCCACATTCAAGGTGTTAGCAGTAACCTTGGCCGACCAAACCACCTGCCCAAGTGCATTATAAAAGGCGGCTTCGGTAAACATGTCGTTGCCGTCAATAAATACCGTATGTTGCGCCGGATTAGGGAACAACCGTACTTGTACGGCCTTCTGGTAAGCCACACCGGTTGGCTTTACTATTTTTATCGGATACATATTTTGGCTGTTAACCACTAACGTACCATCGTTTTCGACAAAAGAGATCCATAGAAAGTACCAATTACCGGCATCCAGTTCGCTCGTCGGCGTAACACCTGCAAGAGAAAGATTGGCCGTAATAGCACCGCTCGATTGTCCCGCTACACTCACATCCGTTACGCTGTAATCTTTGGCCACAGCCCAACCCGGTTTAATTTCGCGAAGCCATATTTTAACCCCGTCGGCACCCACTTTATTGCCGGTAGTACAGGTAAAGTTGCACTTAATTTCCATATTACTGCCTACTTCGTAATTGGTATTCAGGTATTTATCGCGATCGTCGAAGTTAACCTTGCCCGCAACTTTTGTTTTGGACGTAACCTTACAAACGGCAAATTTACCATTGGCCGTCATGGCTTTAATATCGGCCACACCATCGGTTTTGGCTGTAACCAAACCGGTATTATCGACTGTAGCCACCGCAATGGCCGACGAACTCCACACCACTGTTTTATCATCCACATCTACCGGAAGTATTGTGTACGATAATTTAAGTGCCTGGTTCAGAATTAAATCGCCAAACACAGGCGTTACCATAATACTGTCGGCAAGTACGGCCACTCTAGCCAATTTAACGGTGACATTACTCTCCGCCTTGTAGCCACCATCGCTTGTGGTGGCTGTTATTTTGGCTGAACCGGTGGCTACCCCTGTAATTTTCCCTGAGGCATCGACAGTGGCTATTTTATCGTCCGACGAGCTCCAGATTATGCGTTGATCAATAGCCGTAACGGGCAACAACGCGGCGGTTAACTGACGGTTCTGCCCAATACCCATTTCAATGGCCGAAGGATATACCGAAACAGCGGCCACCGAATTTCGGCGCACCACCTTACGGCTGAAGGCATAGTTGCGTAAGGTTACACTACTAATATATCCGCCATCGTCGGGGAAGGTAACCAGAACCGTATTCTGATCTTTAAGTACACTGTATGGCACACCAATATCTATCGAGCCAAAGAATCCGGTGCGGTACATCTGACTTTCGCCCGCCACATTATCGGGGACATTAAGGGCGATACCATTAAACAACACCACCGGTTTTTTCGACAAATTATCGGCGCGGCCAAAACTAATGCGTAGTTTACCTTCGCCAAAACTGCCCTTTGTAACGCCATTTATCTGAAATGTATTGGCCTGATTTGCCTGTACCGGCTGCATATAAGTTGTGGCATAGTACTTACTTTCGTTAGATGTTTCGGGAATTGATACGGTGTTGGTTAACGCATATTCGATAATGGCCGTCGCTTCGGGGTCGAGGGTAAAATCGGTAAGTCCGGCAGAAGTGGTGACATCAAGCACGGGTAAGTTGTTTACCGAATGCAGGTGTTTTACTTTTACATTACTTACACTGTTACCATTGGTGCCCAATATATTTAAGTTAATGGGCTGTTTGCTGAATGAGAGATTACTGAATATGACATAGGCTTTGTTCCCGTTAACATAAGCGTCGGCAAGTACATCGGGATTATCGGACCAAACATCGACTCGGGTGCCGTTAACATCGGACCACAACTCGTAGAACTTAATCATTTCGGTAAATGTGTATTTGTTCGAGTAATCGTTTTGCACATAACTGCCGGGTTCGCTGTTCTGACGCATTAGTCGCCATGGATCTGGCGTAGCGGACCAAGTTGCTTTGGCCATAATAAACGGTATGGTTTTTACAATGCTATTGGGTCTGTCCATAAATTGCATAAGCAACGGACTGAAGGCTTTCATAAAAATCCAATCGCGTTCGGGCGACCACGTTTGGCCCTCCAACGAATGATCGCGACCACCATATTCCGAAATAACCAAAGGTTTTACGACCCCGTCCTTGAGCATACTATATGCTTCGAGCATGTCGAGCGTAGCTTCGGTACGGCTTCCCTTGAAATGAATATGGCCTTTATTGCCTGTAACCCAATGCCGGTTAAAGTCGTAAAGGTGAATTGAGTAAAAGTCCATATCGCGACCAGCCGTGTCGATAAACATTTTCATCTTATCGTCCCAATCCTTGAAATTATTCAGGTCGAATTCTGGGAAAGCCACCGTATACCCGCCTATTTTAGTGGTGGTGTTCAGTTTTTTAAAGCTTTTGGCTACATCGCGGTGAAAGCGGAATATGTCGATATAATCCACCTTTTTATCGGCCGGAATATTCGGATCATCGTGAAGGTTGTATTCCGGTTCATTCAAAACCTCCAAAAAGCGTGGGGCAGGATGACCATTGGCCGGATTATTGTTGTTAATACTGCGAAAGAAATCGTTGACATAATGCGCCATATATTCGCCAACCGAATTAGCTCCAGCAAGGGTCCAACCACTTTTCTGCCCCGGCCACATGGCATTTACCTGTCCGCCAATCATGACATCCGATTTGTTATCGTAAACATTTTTGGTACTCGCAGCCCAAGTCGCTCTGTTATTGGCCCCGGTTCTTTCCAGATAAGAAGAATCGGCAAACCCTGCACGGTTTTTGTCTTCGGACGATTGCCCCAACCAATAGTTTACTCCGCCGTTATCGCGCCCGAGATACACATTCAGATCTTTAAATACATAGTTCATCTTGTCTGTTTCGCGGGTCCAATCCCCTTCCTGAAGTGAGGAATGCAACGTTATATATTTTTGACGATCGAATGTAGAAATACCACCTACGGTATGTTTCACGTCGAGATTAATGTCCACTTTGGTTTGCGCACGACCGGGGAAAAGGCTCATGGCACTTAATAAGTAGACCAATACGGATTTTTTAATAGTCTTCATTGTAGTAGTTAGCATATTAATTCTATATTTTGGTGTCATCTGTAGCTATCGACAAACACTCAATTGAAAGTAAAGCCAACTAAATAAAAAAATTCTCCGGAATTCTCCGGAGATTTTTTAACTCCAATTCCAATACAAAGTAGTTGTCGTCTACTATCTAACCATATAAGTACTGCATATAACTGCTATTCAACCGGGTTGAGCCACATTACACTTTTACCAGTTTTTGTATAAAATCTGAACCATCGGCCATTTGAATTTTGAGGATATAAATGCCGGAATGCAACGTGCTCACATCTATTGTTTTTGATTCACCATTCAAATTCACTGTTTTTACGACTGAACCATTTAACGCAAATACGGATAATTGTTTGATGGATTTGTCTGATTTTATATTGATTACCGATGATGACGGATTGGGGAAAATTTGCACTCCGCTGTTTTTAATATTCTCGAAACCAGCATCGGAATCGACCAGTTTATAAATGCGAATCCAATCGACTTTAAACGTATGATTATCCTCGTTGGCCAGTTCGGCAGTGGTTGGGGTAAGCCCCTGACTGGCACGCCAGGTTTGATCTTCGGTATTAATAATTACATCCATTTCCTTACTCAACCCGGTTCCGTTGGTATAATTATTGGGGTCAATCTGGCTTACACCGGAACGGGTTCGTACTTTTACACCATCGACGTAGTACTCCAGATTCCAAGGATCTTTCCAGTAAACCCCGATGCGGTGAAAATCGTTGCGCCAAACGGTAACGTTGTTGGTATAAAAACTGCCGGCATCGTTGGGTTGCCAATCCTGAAAAGGTGTACGGATAAACACATGGTGACTTAAGTGTAACCGTTTGGGGCTGAACCATTCGTTGTTCCATCGGTCGGCACCATATGCTTCGCAAATATCTATCTCCTGGGTATCGTCGGGACTTAACATCCACACATCCGATGCTAATACAGAGTTCATAATTTTCACACTGGTTTCGACATACACAGGATATATAACCCGCTGTTTTGACGTGATACAACCAGTATTCGTATTAACCCCCGAAGTTCGGCTTGCTTTAATTTTCAATTGCCCATCGGCCACATAAGAGTGGTCGCGCCGCCAAATAGTAGGCGAAGGTCCCGTCCACGCATTATGATAAAAATCGGTCCATTTTGCATTGAAATCGGCGCTCTTTGTTGTGGCATCCGACGTATAATTAAAGTCGTCGGATTGAGACTGTAACTGCCATACTTTACCGGCACCAGCCGTAACAGGTATCGAAATATCCTTCCAGTCCTGCCCGTAAATAATACTACTACCACAAAATAATGCTAATGCAACATAACTTTTTATCATAACCATACATTGTTAATATTAAAAAATAAACCTCTGCTTGAAACCATTTAATAGAAAATTAAATCCTATTCCTACATTAGAATATCGATTCAATTATGCACCATTTTAATCCGATGAGGTTTCACAAAAATAGCGATTATGTGTTTAAGCCCGGTATTTTACATGCATGGTACTTTACTGCATATTATCTTGGTATTTGATAACTACAACGATATAACCCCTTTTTAACATGCATTTTATCTATCAAAAAAGAAAATTTCAGGCAAATCGGCATCGTTTATCACAGGCATTTTTTACGATTGAAGTATGCTCTAAAAAATGGTTTACGTAACAAACGGAACACACCACGCCCAAATGAGGCGAAAGGCTTTGAACCTACTTCATTTCAATAGCGCCCATATCGGGTAACCCTGTTATTTTTCGGCCCAAAATATCTCTTTTTACTTGCAATCCGCCCACGAGGCCAATCGTGTCGCCCGGAATTTTTTCGATGGTTATGCCTCTGTTTTTAATCAATTCGGCATTTTGTGGGATATAATCTTTAATCGACACCCCACCCTGATTCACAAATTTAGGATCACCCAAAATCGGCGCAATATCCGTAATCATTACTTGCGACGCTTTGGGCCAGTTATTTTCGGAGAGATAGAGATTATTTTTGAATATCACATTGGGAATCGGTCCGCTTTGTGGCAAAAAGTTTTTGCGTAAATCGGGCGTAACACCGCTTTTGGCACAAACTATATTGTTAGCCACCAAAACACCCTGTACGGTACTGGCAAAACCAACCTCGGGGTTCCGACCTTCTTTCACAAAAATGGTATTATTGTAAATATACAAATTGAACGGACCTACGGCTTTTTTACCGAAGCCCACAAAGCCATTCACACCCATCATGGTACCGGCACCAAGCGTTTTACCCTCAACATGAATCCGCGAGCCATCGTTAATACTCACATTGTATCGATAGGTGCAATTGTAGTTATTGCCCAACACTTCAATAAAACCACCGGCATTATTTTCGCTTACATTGTACTGAATAATTACATTTTTGTTGTTAAAATCGATATGGCAACCTGCCGAATCGCCAGGTCCGTTGGCATGTCGAAAACTGTTGTGTTCGATGATCGCATTGTAGCATCCCCAAACCCACAAACCACTGCCGCGGGCCCATTTGCGGCTGTCGTCGCCACTACCCGAATGATCGGTGGCATTTCTTTTAAATTCAATATTTTCGACCACCGAAGCCTGCATGGCAGGCCCGCCGGAATATTCTACAATATTGTCGTAAACCTTAACATTACGAATGTTTTTGGCGTTTTTGGTGGCTACGGCAAAACTACCGGTAAATCGAATGCCGGAGTGCGAAACATTTTTTACGTGACACTTGCTTATCAGAATATTATCAAGCACAGCCTCTGTATTCGCACTGGTGACTTTGATTCCCCAACCATAGTTTTGTGTGCCGTTGCCGGTAAGTGTTTCGGCCGTAGTGCGTGCATAGCCCGGCTCTTCGAAGAAAATATCGCGTATAAAAAGATTTTCGAGTGTAATTCCAGAGTAGGTTCCATCTTTTGTTGTGGTTAACAGTATGCCGGAACGGGTATAGTTTTGCTTGGGATTTAAATTTTCTAACCCGCCACCATTTGCTGTGATTTCAATATCGCACACTTTGACGTAGCTACAGTCTTCGATTAAAATACCATTTAACTTGCCTTTGGCATCAATTACAGGCATTTTTTGGGCTGAACCGTATGCTGAAATAAGGATGGGTTGGCGCACCGTTCCTGCGATATTTTTTAGTGCCAATGTACCATAAAACGTCTCTCCTTTTTTAAGCAACAGCTTGTCGCCTGATTTTATATTGATTTGAGTAATGGCTTCCAGACTTTTAAACGGACTTTTGATTGAAGTCCCATTATTATGGTCGTTGCCCACCGAAGCATCGAAATAGTAATTTGTGGCATAAAGGTTAGCACCAATTAGCAGAGCGGCTGCAAAAGCCCCAAGTTTTATTTCTATATGCATATTTTTACTATTTTTTTGCAAATTGCTTAATTACAACCGAATGCGTTGTAAGTAACTTTACGATATATTCTCCCGAAGGCAATGCCGAAATATTGATCTTCGGACCCGAACCGGAAGCCATTTCGGTTCCGACCAAAGTATAAATCTTATATTGTACACTGTTTTCCACACCCAATATGCTTAGTGTATGCGTGGCGGGATTAGGGTACAACACAATGGCATTGGCAGCTTTTGGTTGAACCGATGTGGAAATTTTACTACTTACGTTCAGTTGTACAAAATCGGAATATCGCCCATCGGCCGAGGTGACCCAAATGCGCACAGCACCTTGTTTTTTGCCTGCTACCACGCCCATATCATCTACTTCGGCAATATCGGTATTGGCCGATTTGAATCTGAGCGTGGCTTTATCTATTCCGGCAGAGACCTCGGCACTTACGGTAATCACCTCATTTATATCAATCTCAGCAGCTCCCGGCGTAACGGTAATGCGACGGGATGCAGCACCATTGGGGAATGAACCCTTGTAAAAACCGCTGCCACGTTGGGTTAAATGAATAAGTGAAGCATCGAAAATATCGAATTGCACATCTGTTATATCTCCATTTTCGCCGATCATACGGTTGTTTTTCGACCATGTTGCGCCGCGGTCTTCACTGATATACACCCCCGGATTCATACCTCCGGCTTCTGCTGTACACACAATCAGGTTATAATCAAATGGCGACACATCAACTAAAAGGGCAAATGGGGTATGAAAAACGCAAGTCCAGGTAGTACCAAAATCATCACTATACCATAAACCCCCTTCGTCGTACGAAGCCGATTTATCATTTAAATTGCGTCCGGTAGTAACATACATCCGCCCGGTATGGTCGAATGTAATATTATTTACACCCATTACTTTTGAATCTATAACCACTTCGCTCCAGCTTTCGCCCCGGTTCGAGGTAAAAAACAACCCACCTTTAATACCTCCATTATCACTGTTATACTGTACAGCAGCAAAAAGTGATGCAAATGCTTTATCGCGTGGATCGAATTCGAGATCGGCGGTTTGTGCAAAATTGGGCAATCCTGTGTTTTTTCGGGTAAATGTTTTACCGCCATCGTTTGATGCAAAAATGCCGGCCTGCTTTGTAAGATCAACTCCGGTACGAATATTTACACCAAAGTAGAGGTTATTTGGATTTACCGGATCAATCCGTAGGTTGCGTGTGCGCATATATTCTTCTGCATCGGTAGCCTTTCCCCAAGCGACCCATGTTTTAGCTCCATCCGTCGAGCGCATAATTTTATCGAGATTCGCCTGCCGCATTGATGTGGTATACACTTCATTTAAATTCCATGGATGTGTGGTTCCGGCAAAAACAGTTTGACAGGCATTCGGAAAAAACTCAACCGCCTGCTCGCCATTACCCCCATCGGTAGTAGTTCGCCACAAACCATGCTCTCCGGTTCCAAAATAAGTAATTCCGTTTCCTAATCTACGATCCTGAAAAATACAAGCTCCGGGCAGGTTACTATTTCCATTACCTACGATGTTGTGTTTTGCCGTATAGTGTTCATCCACCTGATTCCATGTTACCCCTTTGTCGGTACTTAAAAACGTGTTATGCGCATATAGAAGCATTACATCGCCGTTAGGTGAAACCGCACAATACCTCAGTGAGCGAAGGGGATAATCCTGGTTAAACTGCTGGTTCGAAATATCATGTCCTTCAACCATGTTGTCGTTGTAAGGGTTATTACGTGCCATCCAAAAGGCTTTATCCTTGGCCCATGCCGGACCAAAATCGCGGGCTACGTTTATCCAACTATTTCCACGATTGGTTGTTTGCCATAATCGACCCGGAAGTATAGAGTATTGTGTTTGCGCATCATAAAAACCTACGTAAAGGGTATTACTGTCTGTCGGATCTACATTTAACGAATTGAAATATTGCAACATATTGGCAGGTAATACCGGATATTTGGCTTTTGCTTCGGTAAGCGTTATACCAAACCACTTTGCAATATACTTGTAATAATTAGTTGGAACGCCGCCGGTAAGCTGGTTTATATTGAGATATAAATTGGAGTTGATGCCAACCCATGTTGCACCTCTATCCTCCGATTTATAAATTCCTCCGGTATTGGTTGTGGTGGTACCACTTGGTTCGTAACGCACCTGATCGGCTACGTACAAAATCAATTTGCCCGTAATTTTATCGTAATAATAATCCATATCCATGATGGTATTATTTGGCAAACTGCCCGATCCTATGTTTGTCCAGGTTGCACCCTTATTCTCGCTCTTAAACAAGCCATAAGATGAAGCGGCAAAGATTAAATTACTATTGGCCGGATCGACAATAATCCGGCAAAACTGGGCTTCGGGATCAATGCCGGACGACAATGTGGTCCAGCTTTTACCACCATCGGTTGTCCTGAAAATTTTACCTTTATGGGTATCCCCATTGTATTTTGTACGCCCTCGCGGTGTTGCCGCATTGCATGCCGTAAACGAATTCCAGCTCAGGTGCGACTGCCCGCGCGGATGCGCTCCACCACCCACATACCATGTATTATCGTTGGCAGGATCGATGGCTAATGCAGACACTTTGGTATACCAGGCCTTGCCATCGTCGTTGGTACTTACGGGGTCGTACCATGGACAGTTTAGCACAGTACGCCAATTTTTACCAGTATCGGATGTAATCCACAACCTGGAAGATTCAATAAGAAGACCGAAAGAAGCATTATTAACCGAATAATATGCATCGTTTAACCGGTCTACATCGTTGCCGGGACCATCCACATCCTTAATAGTGTACCACTTGGCACCATTGTTATCGGTTTGATAGGTATTTCCCATATCGGGCGAAGTGAGACAAATACCCGGAATGGTTGGGTGAAACCGAAGGAAATTAACGAAACCGGCATTGCCCGGGCCAAATTGTTTCCACTCTATTTTTTTATCAGACACAATACGCGTCGAAACAATCTGATCTTTGGTATAACCAAAAACTATTGCCGACAATGCTAAAAACCAAACGATTAACGAACTCCTTTTCATATCTAATTTAACTACTTTCACTTTTCGCAAAAAAAAACCGAACATCCATCAGCCATTTTTCTTTCTTTTCCGGTAAGGGTAATTGGTTTACATAAACGTATATCGGTAAACGAAGCATCGATTTTTATGATATAACCACCCGGTTCAATCCCCCGGTTCAACCACCCACTCCCCATTTTCATTGGGCAAACAACTCCCATTGTACGGCCGTTGCTTTTTTTAACAATTTTTACTATTTTGGTCTGACCCGAAGCACAAAAATATAATTAAGCTCTCAGAACAAAGCAAAGAACACTATACAAATACTTTTCACCCCTATTTTTTAAGCAAGGGTAAGGTATTTTGTATGGCATCTCCCGAAACCTGAATCGTATAATACCCCTGATGCAATTCCGTGATATCAAAACTGCGCAGGCCGGTATAATTCACCCAACTCATCAATTTGCGTCCATCCAAGGTAAAAATGTTCACATCATATGGCGTGTGATTTTCATTGCCGGGATCCACACTTACAAAATTATTTGCCGGATTGGGGAAAATATTTATTTTTTGGTTGAACCCGTTTTTGCGCATTGAGGTTGCTGGTCTGTTGCGAATGTCGTCGCTAAATACGTACGACCGTAATGTCACCGAACTCACATAGCCACCATTATCGGGGAAAGTAATCACAATCTGATTATTCTCTTTCAATATTTCATTCGAAATCGGGATTTCAAGCATGCCAAAGAAGCTGGCCCGTTGCGATTGAGTATCGCCACGGTAATTAGTGGGAACGACAACCGTCGTGCCATTTACTTTAACCGTTGGTCTTAAAAATTTTCCCAAGTCACGTCCAACACCAATTCTTAAAACGGCTTCGCCGAAAGTGCCTTTTTCCACACCATTAATATTAAATGTAATGGGCATACTGGTTAAAATACGTTGGAAATAGGTATCGGCATAATACTTCTTTTCTTCGGCCAATTTATCTATAACCACATTTTGCGGATAAGTATAGGCGATAACATAAGTGGCCTCAGCACCAATCTCCAAATCAGAATCAATCGAAGCCACATTTTTAACATCAAGTACCGGGATTCCACCTACACCCCCTTGAAGGTACAAGTGCTTAATCTTAATGTTCGTTGGCGTTTGGTTCACACCTATTACATTCAATTTTAATGTACGGGGTACAAAATCGAGGTTGTTGACGATTAAATACGCCACATTTTTATCTACATAAGCATCTACCATCATGTCTACATTATCGGAGGTAACATCCACGCGCTCACCCTTTACATCGGACCATAATTGATACATTTTCACCTGTTCGGTATAAACCCATTGTCCGGTATAACTTGCAGGTTCGTCTTTTTTGCGCATCAATCGCGAACCGTGAACGGATGTCACAGAACCGGTATAAGCCCATTCGGCTTTATTCATGGTAAAAGGAACCACTTTGTTGATGATATTTGCCCGTTCCATAAATTGCAACCACATAGAATTTACCGAGGCCATCCTTAACCAATCGCGATACGGCGACCATGCTTTGCTGTCGTAATCGTGTACCGAAGCGCCAAATTCCGACACCATAAATGGCTTCACTTTACCAAATTTCATCATACTATACTGCTCCATCATGTCGAAAGTGGCTTCCATGTTGCCACCTTTGCGATACTGCTTTTTGCCACCCTTAGCCGGAAAATCGTATAAGTGAATGGTCCAAAAATCAATGTCATCACCAGCCACATCCATAAACTGTTTCCAACGGTCGGTCCACGCAAAAAAATTGTCTTTCTCATGATCGGGAAATGCGGTACAATATCCACCGACTAACATGCCGGGTACCTGTTTATGAATTTCCTTAGCTGCATTTTTATGAAAGGTACAAATGCGTTCGAAAGGAATGGGCGTGGTGGTATAATCTATTAAATCCCACTCGGGTTCGTTCACCACCTCGCAATAAGCGGGACGGTTTTCGCCGGTTGCGCCTCCTGTTCCAAAATTCTCCTTAATGTACCGGCCCATATACTCACCCGATGCGGTACCCAAAGGTTCAGATTGTGTATCGGCTTGAGAAAATGACCATCCCAACTTTGTTTTGGTGCCATCGGGATAAAATGGATGAATCTGCGCACAAAGAATCCAATCATTGCGGAACTCATACTTAAATCTGGCAGACTTGGTATTCGCATAAGAATTGCGTGCAGTTTGACCAAAGCCGGCCACACTTTCAGGGCTTGCAAAGCCCGGACGAGCCGGGTCTTCGGTAATCTGATTATTCATTTGCCATTGAATTCCGCCGGTATTCCGCCCCAAATATACATCGTAGCCGGTTAAGAAATTATCGATATAGTTAGGTACTTCATTGTCCCCATCCCAATCGGTCTCGGTAAGAGACGCATGGATATTAATGAACTTTTTTCGGTCGAAAGACTCAACTTCGCCAAGTTTATGTTTTACGTCGAGGTTAAGCTTAATGTTTACCTGAGCCGATATTCCTATCGAAATCAACCCAAAAATGAATGCATAATTAAACCGTATCATAATAGTTAGAAAATTTATTATTAATTCAGTGCCTTTTTATTTAAATATTCAGTGCCTTTTTACAAAACCCTCAAATCAGGCTACTGCTTTATAATTGTAGTTATACTTGTCGATTCTCCATTATAAACCTTGGCAATATAATTTCCGGCAGAAAGACTTTTTAATGAAACATTTGAATGCCTGTTTTTCAGTTTCTTGATTTGTACTACAGATCCTGAACTGCTGTATATTTTCAAAATAGCGGTATCATTTACAAGATCGGATAATTCGATATTTAAAATATCGGTTACCGGATTGGGATACAATTTGATGCCATTCTCTACTGAGACCTCACCTACATTTGTTGTTTTATCAACTAAATTGTAAGTGTGTATCCAATCGACATACATGGTGTTTATGGAATCGTTAAGCAAATCACTTTTATTGGCAATACCCGGAAACCAACTTTCGGGCGATGTCCATAAATCCCATATAATACTCTGCGACAGCGTAAAATCCTGTTTCGTAATTACTTTTCCGGCAGGTTCTCCATTAATGTAGAACTGGATGTTATTTTTATCCTTCCACCACATACCCAGCGTGTGCCAGTTATTCCATTTCACCCCTTTCATAGGATTTGAGGCCGAAAGATTACGGTTATCGAAATTACCCTTATTACGCTCTGTAACCGAATTTTTTACAATAAAGTATTGCGAATTAAGCGTATAAGGATAAGCGGAACTGGGTGGATTTGATGGATTCGATACATTCTCGCAAATATCTATCTCATCACGGTTGGCCGAATTACCATTATTGAGCCAATACGTATTGAATGCCGAGATATGTGCCGTTTTCATGCGGCATTCGGTGTACATGGGAAACTTGATTTGAGCCTTCGAAGAAATTCTGCAAGTTTCGAACCACCGGGCTGCATCGGGTCCTAAGGTTGCTTTAATCCAAAGTTTACCATCGGTAACACCACTATTTTTCGATTGCATGGAAACTGGTTCGGGATAGTTCCATAACAGTTTGTACCATTTTGTACCATCGAACGTATCAAATTCATCGGTTAATGCAGCATTTACTTGCCATTCTTTTCCAACGGGCGGTATTGGTTGAGCCTTAAGGTTTAACAAAAAGAATGAAAAAAAGGTCGGTAAAGCCACCATCACCATTCTTACTAATCTTTCTAAAATAAAATTTTTCATAATTTCAATAGTTTATCGAAGGTTAATGGTTGCCATTTGCGGTGTAGCAGCACCCAGTTGTTCCACCATTTTACTTGGCGAACAATTGCCCACAACAACCTGATATTCACCCTTACGCCATACTTTTTCACCCTCGGTATTCACCACCTTCAACATTTCGGGTTGAACCGTGAACGATACTGTTTTGGTTTCGCCCTTTTTGAGGGAGATTCGTTGAAATGCTTTTAGACTTTTAAGTGGTAAACCACCGGTGGTATCTTTGGGGCAAATATATAATTGCGCTACTTCGTCGATATCGAAGTTACCGGTATTACTCACTTCAACCTGTGCTTCTAACGCCATATCTTTCTTGAGTTTTGTGGCCGTTACTTTTAGATTCTTGATTTCGGTTTTCGAATAAGTTAAACCAAATCCAAATGGAAACATCGGTTCTTCGGTCATATATTTATACGTACGCCCTTTCATCGAATAGGTTTCATATGGTGGCAGTTGTTCTGCATTCTTCGGGAAAGTGATAGGTAAATGGCCTGAAGGCGATACTTTGCCAAAAATAACATCGGCCACTGCATTGCCACCCTGCTCGCCCGGATACCAGATTTGCAATATAGCATCGCAACCTTCTTCAAAACCTTCGAATGAAACAGGACTACCACTGGCTACCACCAAAATTAGTGGCCCTTTTTTTACTTTTATCATCTCTTTTATATAGTCTACCTGATTTTCGGGTAACTTTAAATCTCTTTTATCCCCTTCGTCGGCAGATGCAATGGCATCCACTTCTTCCCCTTCCCAATCGGCGGTTAAACCAACTACACAAATGGTCACATCAGCAGCAGCAGCAACCTGCGGCGCATAATTTTTAGGGTTCAGGTTTTTTTGAAAAGGAAGTGCCCCACTGCGATAGTCCAAAGTTGACCCTAACGAAAGGGCATCGGTAATGCCTTCGAGCACAGTAACCAAATTGGATGTCACGCCATAATAGCTGCCCATGAGCATATCGCCCGAATTGGCAAATGGCCCGGTGACGTACGAGTTTTTAATTTCTTTAGAAAGTGGCAGTGTATTGTTTCTGTTTTTAAGAAGGACAATAGATTTTTGAGCAGCTTCGCGAGCCAGTTGTACGTGTTCATCGCAATGGATTTTGTCGACACCAATATTCAGATAAGGATTACCTTCGCCATCACCGATTATTCCTAACCTAAAACGCGTTTTCAGCAATTGGGTGGTGCGTTCATTTAAAAGATTTTCGGTAATAAGCCCTTGTTCTAATGCCTTTTTCAACAAAAGGTAGGTACTTCCACAACTTAAGTTGGTGCCAGCCTTTAATGATACGGCTGCAGCTTCCACTGCGGTCTTTACATATTTTTGTTTCTCAGCAACTCCGCTTACGGCACCACAATCAGAAGTGATGTACCCATCAAATTTCCATTTGTCGCGCAGTGTTTCTTGTAGCAAAAACGGACTGGCACAGGATGGGATACCATATACGGCATTGTATGCGGCCATTACACCTTCGACTTTACCCTCTTTTACCAACGCTTCGAAAGCAGGGAAATAGGTTTCGTATAAATCCTGTTTTGTAGGGGCGGCATTAAAACGATGACGCAACGTCTCAGGACCCGAGTGTACAGCAAAATGTTTTGCACAAGCGGCCGTTTTCAAATAGTTTGGATCGTTGCCTTGTAACCCCTTTACAAAAGCAACCCCAATTTTAGCCATCAAATACGGATCTTCACCATAGGTTTCCTGACCGCGACCCCATCGTGGATCGCGAAAAATATTAATATTGGGTGTCCAAAAGGTTAGTCCGGCAAATTTGCTATGGTTACCCATACTCTGCGACACCTTATACTTTGCACGGGCTTCCGTGGAAATAGCCGAAGCCACGCGATGCGCCAGTTCGGGATCGAAAGTGGCCCCGATACCTATGCCTTGTGGAAAAATGGTGGCCTTACCGTTGCGAGCAATACCGTGAAGTGCCTCGTTCCACCAGTCGTAATCCGGAATTTCAAACCGTGGCAATGCGGTAGCATCATTGACCAATTGACCAATTTTTTCATCAATGGTCATTTGCGAAACCAATATATTCACCCTTTCGTCTATTGTCAGATCCGAATTGCGAAAAGAAAAATCAACATCCTGTGCATTAGAAAATGCAAAGATAGCCAGACCTAACGAAGCGAATATTCTCCTTTTTCGCAGTACAAACAATTTCATTCCTAATTATATTAATATTTAACGACTTTATTGCTTTGTTTACAAAATCAAAAATAGGTATTATAAAAGGAGTAAAGACAATAAAGCACCTCACCAATATATCAACAACCCAAAACATAACCTACTCAATTACTAGACAAGGGCCATATTAAGGAAACAATTGAAATTTTTTATTATATTTGGCAACATGTACAATTTCAATTATTTACATAAGTTATCTATAGTGCTTGCAATCGTTTTTAGCGCAAACTTGACCTATTCAAGCAAATCGATAAACACCCCCTTACCCGAAAAGTCCTTTTCGGAATTAACATCGATTTATCCGGAGCAACAGATTACCAATAATGCGCAAACCTTTAAGCAATTAACGCAGGCCCTGGCTCAAAGTACGAAACAACAAGACACGGCAAAGGTCATAAAAACCCTGATAGACCTTGGCGACATCGAACGGTTCCGGGGCAATTTCGAAGCTTCTTTCGACTATTTATGGACGGCGTTGCTGTATGCCGAAGAGAGTAAGAACAACATCCACATGGTTCAGATAAAAAGGAACATCGGCATCTTGTACGACATTTACAATCAGGATTCTTTAGCGTTTCTTAATCTCAACGAAGCACTAAATATCAGTAAAAAATTATGTAATGAAGGTAAAATGCAATCGATGCAACTCATTCCTTCTTACTTTAGCATCGCCACTCATTACCGGCAATTGAAACAGTACGATTTGGCCCTGGTCTACCTCGATTCGTGCGTATTTTACAGCCTAAACAAAGAAAAGCAACCTTATACCTCAGCAGAAAAAGGAGCGATTTATTTGAATCAGGGGAAGTACGAACCGGCAGCCAGATATATTTATCAATCTTTTGCCAATATCCCGGCTACCGACACACGATTTCGGGTTATAGTGTATTCATATCTTGGCGATTTGCACCATGCCAAACAAAGTAACGATAGTGCTTTGCATTACTATTTATTGAGTTTAAAGGAAATGGAAGTACAAAATACCTATATTGAATTTAAACCCGATTTACTAAAAAAAATCTCACAGGTTTATCACGCCAAAGGCAATTTAAATTCTGCTTATAGTTATTTACAAAAATCACTTTTGGCTTACGATAGCCTGTTTAGTGCCACCAACCGGAGAAATAATCAACTCTTCGAAATCAAAAATAAGTATAAAGCTGTAATTAGTGAAAAAGAAGCTTTTATTCAGCATCAGAACACCACAATTGCATATAAAAACAAAATTCAACAAATCATGGGGATAATTGCCTTTTTGATTCTCATTATCTGCATTGCGATGATTACATTTATCCGGCTTAGGGTACGCATTAACAAACTTGCACTAACACAAAAAATTGAGGCCGACAAAAACAGTGTGATTTTAGAAATTAAAAGCAAAGAAATTGCCGCTTATACATTGCAAATGATTGAAAAGGAACAAGCCATGCGCGATTTACTTGAGGTGATAAAGCAAGCTTCGCCGGCAGATTATACACATCTTCAACAAAAACATGTAAAATCGAACGAAAACCTCTGGAACGATTTCAACCGTCGGTTTATCGAAATCAACCACACTTTTTACGCCACGTTGCGCGAAAAACATCCCAATCTATCGCCTACCGAACTCAAACATTGTGCCCTTATCAAACTCAATTTAGACAGCTTGGAAATGGCCCAAATCCTCAATATCTCGTTGCAAAGTGTACATACTTCGCGCTACCGCATTCGTAAAAAGTTAGGCCTTGGGCCCGACGAAAACCTCACCCAGTATATTGCCGCGTTATAACTACTCTACTCTCATATTTTGCGCCATGGCCACATCATTTTTTACCGCTTCGAGCCACATGCGCCAGTCGAGTTCTTTGGTCCGGGCCAACATTTGGGGTTTATAGTTTTGCTCGCTTATTTCGGTATATTTTGTCCAGAATTCAATGCCCTTTTTGAGTTTTAATACCGCCTTTTCGCGGTGTTGCTCGTCTTTGGAGGCTTTTAACAGCGCCAGTTCGGTTGCCGCTTCTATCTTTACCGCATAGTATTTACCCAAGTATGCCTGGGCTTCGATATCGTCGATCAGATTGGCCAATTCTGCGCTATTCCGTTTATGCTTTAACGCCGGCACCATTGCCAAAGCCTTATCGGCAAATATATTGAGACTATCGGCCACTTGCCACGGCGTAATTTTGTTTTGGACTGAACCATTAGCCAAGCTACGGGCATATGACGACGGATTGAGCATATTACTACCAGCCAAAGTAGGATTATCCATAAATTGCAACACGGTATTAAACCCCGTTCGTTCGTCGAGGCATACCTCAACCGACCATTGATAATCCCAATCCTGCCAATGGAAACAGTTTACTTTAGGCACAATTTTCGATGCGCACTGCCATGCATTAAAAAGTTCCCCGCCATTTACTTGTGGAAAATGGGTGTTGAGTTTATGTATAAAGAAGTCGTTATTCAACGTGTTGTTGTACGCCAAGCGACCCCACAACATAAAATTAAACCAATGCTTATTCACTTCCGGCTGTCCCGAGAGCTCCGGGTGCTTACTGGTAAACTCCCTACCCCACACATAACCATCGGAACCCATATAAAACCCCGCAGTACAGTCGCGCCGAAAATTGGCGATAAAAGCACGCACGTAATCGGGATCGCCCCAACGATACACAAAAATATCGTCGTTACGCAGGTTCCACCACGATTTAAGGTTGTACCCCTTCATTTGCTTAATATGCTCATCGGCAAAGTGCAAATCGGGTGTAGAATACAACCGTGCT
The DNA here is from genome assembly GCA_003249935.1 of Bacteroidota bacterium. Taxonomy (GTDB): domain Bacteria; phylum Bacteroidota; class Bacteroidia; order Bacteroidales; family UBA5342; genus SZUA-561. The sequence continues at coordinate 3,768 of QKHT01000119.1, read as the reverse complement.
TTGGCGTACTTAAAACTCACCTCAAATGTATCGGGATAGGCCTTCCAGTATTTCATTATCCGGTTCATATCCGCATTCCATACCCGATGAATAAAGTTAACATGGCGTTGCGGGTCAATCTTTTTAGCATCCAGTATCCCCTGGCCGTAAGTTTCCCATATCCACTGTTCGCGGGTGTACATCCCGGCCGTATCCATCATGTGTTCGCCGGCCGTAACGCCAATACCCTTTACCAGCGGAAAGGTGAGAAGGAATTGTTTAACCGATTCGCGCAAATAAGCGACCGTTTTGGGATTATCCATTTGGTTGGTGATTCCATATTTCCCGGGTTTTTCGGCCCACACGGGCTGCATATAAGTACGGTAGTAAGGTTCCACGGCGTTGGCAGCAGCATTGGGGCAAACATTCCACGTAATGTAGTAAATATCTATACCCAAATCGTTGGCATATTGCATTACCCGTTGCCAGAACGCTGTTTTTTGTGCAATAGACATGGTTTTTACCACTTTCAGGTTTTCGAGCACATTGCGCGATACCATTTGCGGTTCGGCCCATTCGTTCTCTTTGCCAACAGGTTTAAGGGTGGTGACGCATACATTATCGAGTGCCACATCGGGGTAAAGGTCTAACTTTAGCATCGACGGAAAAGGGTGTGGATTCCATAACGACAACACATTATATCGGTTCAGTGCCATTTGATCTATAAACTGTTTCCAGAAATCCCATTCCCACATTTGTGCAATGTTCTTCTGCGCCGCGTCGCCGGTATCGTCGTAACTTGGCGTACGGGCATCCAGCGGAATATTGAACTTTATGCCCCGTTTTTGCAGGTAGGCTCTTTCGGTTTTTGGTTGAACCGCGTCAAGCGAGGCGTTCATCGAAAGCTGTTCGGCCAAATCGAATAAGCCATACATTGCCCCCACCGGACCGCCGGCAATAATGGCAATGGTATCGTTTGTTCCGGCCTGTATATGATAGCCTTGCGCCGGAACATCACCGTTGGAAGTAATAACAATGACTTTATTGTATGTGTGATTATTGGATTTAATACCTGCTTTAGAACAAGCTTTATTTAATTCAAGCACCCCAAACTGTGTAGAAGGTTTGTTGAAGTTATCGACAATTTTAACTGCCACGCTACCCGCCCGACAAGCTAAAAAAGGGATCAAAAAGAGAATTACAAATCGTTGTTTCATCATACAGAGATATAAAAAATGCCGGTTCAAATATAATATTAAACCGGCATTTTTTTTATAAGTACAAACATTATTGCTTAGTAAAACGCATGGTTACAGGCTGTTTTCCTAAAATGCGTACGAGGTATAGTCCTTTGCTCAAGTGGTTCAAATCGAACTTTACCGGTTCACCCGATAAACGATATGTTTTGCCGGCCACTAAGCTACCCGAAGGCGAGAGCAGTTGCACCACATCGCCGACCACCGCGTTGCCCACGTTTACATACAATACCGAAGAAGCAGGGTTTGGGTATACCATGGCATGCAAAGCACGGTTTTGTTTTACCCCAACATTAGCCGGCAACACGTTAATCGGGTTCACCCCAACATTATAGGTGGTACCATTGGACGATTCGAACTGAATGAAAATAAAGTAAAAGTCGCCCACCGGAAGATCGGCCGATGGCGTAACACCGGTAAGCGGAATGGTTACCGTGGACGTTCCGGCCTTTGTGCCAATTGCAGCGGCATCGTATACAACTATATCCTTTACAACCTTCCACCCTGTGGTAATTTGACGGAAAAAGTACTTGATACCACCCCTGGTACCGGTTACGGTATTGCCATACCCTGCTTCGTAGGTACACGATACTTCCAGATTTCCACCCACATAGTAGGTATTCGTCATATATTTATCACGGTTATCGAAATATACCGATGGCACGTCGTTGGTTACAATCAGTTTACAAACACCCTGTATCATGGATACAGTATCGGTAGCAACGATATTGATGGTACCCGTTTTTTTGGTTGTAACATTACCCAACGAATCCACTACCGCCACTGCGGTATCGGATGATGACCATTTGATTTTAAGTTCGGCTTGATTTTCGGCCGGCATTGCATTGGCTTTCAACGCAAAGGTGACCCCTGTTTTCGACTGCTTGATTGCAGGGTTTACCACAATACCTTCCAAGGGTTTTGGTGTACGCAAAATAGGTTTGCTGAAATTAAAAACCTGCATGGTCATACTACTCACAAAACCGGTCGCTTCGGGAAATGTCACCTTTACGGTATTATTCGATTTTAAGTAAGCATACGGTATTGGAATTTCGAGTACGCCAAAGAACGAGGAGCGGTTCTTTTGATCGTCGCCTCTGAAATTTGTTGGCACATTAATGATACTATCGTTAAAAACGATTGTGGGGTGTAACGATTTACCAAAATCGCGGCCAATACCCACCCTGAGCACCACTTCGCCCTGAGTACCAAGATCGACATTATTAATATTAAACGGAATGGCCGTATTGGCTAAAATAGGTTGTTTGTATACATCGGCATAATACTTCTTTTCGTTACAAACTTCCGGAATCGGAAGGGTTTGATCAAAAGTGTACTCCAAAATCATGGTGGCTTCGCTTCCAATATTTATACTGGTAATTGGTGTGGTTACAGTGGCTTCGTCGAGCGTAGGAAAACCCTGTGCATCGGCATACAAATGTTTGGTGTAGATAGATTGTATCTTTGCATCGCCCAAACCTTTGATATTTATATCGACCTTGCGGGCCTGATGATACATATTATTTACAATAACGTAGGCTTTGTTGCCATTGACATAGGTATCCACTTGTACATCAATAGAGCTTGGTTTGGTTTCGACGCGTGTACCTTTTACATTGGACCACAATTGAAAAAACTTCACCACCTCGGTATATACCCATTCGTCGCCTGTTTCTCCGGCTAACTCTTTCTTTTGACGGAATAATCGATGTGGATATTTGAACCCCTGGTCATTTTTCCACCAATTGGCTTTTAGCAATAAAAAAGGTAAGGCCTGATCGACAATATCCTGTTTTTCCATTAATTGCATCATAATGGTAGAGAAAGAACGAATATTGTCCCAGTCGCGTTGCTTGGTATAAGGCTGGCCCGAAGTATTTGCAAGACACCCGTATTCCGATATCGCAAATGGTTTTACAACCCCCAGCTTTAGGTAAACATACTGTTCAATCATATCGAGTATCGCTTCAATATTACTGCCGGCTCTATACTGACCCGACGCGGTATCGCCTTGCAAATTATCGTATAAGTGCAGTGAAAATGCATCCATATCCGCACCGGCAATATCGATAAAGGTTTTCCAGTTTTTATCCCAAAGGCTAAAATTATTGCTTTCCAGAGCCGGATGGGCCGCGCTATACCCCGCAAGTTTTACTTCGGGATTCAGTTCCTTAATTCTTCGTCCCACCACTTTGTACATTTCAGACAACTCGGTGGTGGTCGTTCCCAATCGGGTGGCTTTTACAAAAGGTTCATTCATAACCTCTACAAATGTGGGTTTGGGCTGGCCACCTTCGCCATAAAAGTATTTTATTTCGTTGGCAAAATATTCGGCCAGGGGTAAAAAGCCATCTTTCGGCATGAACCACTTTTTGCCTGTCGGGCCTATTTCGGCAGTCTGGTTCGGAAACATTCCTTCCTGTCCACCAATCATGTAAGCCGACCGTCGGTTTTCGTATTGCCTTGCATTAGTGTTCGCCAAGTAATCGCTTTTAATTTGTGCCCCCTTTTGCTGAAGATATGAAATACTGGG
>QKHT01000214.1 GCA_003249935.1 Bacteroidota bacterium | reverse complement strand
ACATGCGAGTAGTACTGAACCTCGCGGAATGTTTCGACTTTTACATGGTCCGAATTGCGGCTAAGGTCGTTGCGGGCCAAATCGACTAACATCACGTGCTCGGCATTTTCCTTGGGGTCTTTACACAGTTTGGCGGCAAGTTCCCGATCTTGCTCGTCGTTTCCGGTGCGTTTAAATGTGCCTGCAATGGGGTTAATGGTGGCAATGCCGTTTTCGACCAATATTTCGGCTTCGGGCGATGAACCAAATATCTTGAAACCCCCAAAATCGAAGTAAAAGAGGTACGGGGAAGGATTGATATTCCGCAATGCGCGATACACATTGAACTCGTCGCCTTTGAATGGCTGAGAGAACCGGCGCGACAATACAATCTGGAACACATCGCCTCTGCGGCAGTGTTGTTTGCCTTTGCTTACCATTTCGCGGTATTCGCTGTCGGTGGTCGACGAAGTTTCGTCGAAAGAGGGGTAAAACTTATGAAAACCAATGCGTTTATCGTGCAAAACCGCCTCAACCAGCTCCATGCTGCTCAATTCGCCTTCCAGTAGGTTTTCGGTAAGATAGAGCCGGTTGTGGAAATGGTCGAAAGTAATGATGTATTTGTAATACAGGTATTTAGATTCTGGAATTTGCTTGTCTTCTAATTTCGGTGAGGTAAGATTGATGGATTCGAAATGTTTTACGGCATCGTAGGTGCAATAGCCAAACAACCCGTTGTTCCCCATGTCGTTGCCCATTTTAAACACCTGAAAACTATCCATAAATCCTTTCAGTTCGTCTACCAACCGACAGTTTTCGCCGAGTGTTTTCTCTTCGCGTTTCCCATTAATATGGCTTATACGCACAACCCCATCCTTCACTTCGAAGTCCGCTCGCTGGTCGAAACAGATAAAACTGCGGCTGTTGCGGTTACCGTGATAATCGGAGCTTTCGAGTAAAATAGTATGAGGATACCGGTCGCGGAGTTTGAGGTACAAACTTACCGGCGTTTCGGTATCGGTGATGCCGGCAGCCATTTGCTGGGTCATCGAAAGTACTTTTGTTGGTCTCATATTTTTGTCTTTTTATTGTTATCGTTTTTTCGAAAAAATTAAAAAAAAAGCGGCCTGCCGGGAAGGGCAGACCGCTTTGTGGTATCTTGTATTAACGCACGACGGATTGGCTCAACTCCCGAAACGGTTTGAGAAATTGCGCCACCACCAATTTGTTAACATCATGTTGTTCATCTTTCGATTTCTTATGCTGCAAATATAAAAGTTTTTTTTCGAGAAATGCAAATGATTATTTGCATTCAGTACATTTTTCCATCGTAAAACAACTTTAATACAAAACTATAAATACGGATATTGACTATTTACAAATAATCTACAAGATCGTTAATGGTGATGATGCCGAGGAGTTTTTCGTTACTGCGACCATTTTGAGTGATGAGGATGGCATCGTAATACCGGTTTGTGGGTGGTAATTTGTGCGACTTGAGGTACGAATCGGCCACTTGATGTACCGGTAAATGGCCGGGAACAAAAATGTAGTTTCCGGGAAACTGGGCATGCGACAGCACCACGCGTACCGATGTTTTCGAAATATTACAAACATCCACCTGCGACAGCCAACGCGCAATAACATTGGATGTTATCATTCCTATAATGTTGTGGTTTTCGATAACCGGAATGTGCGAAATATCGGCTTCGCGCATCATTTCCAGTGCATTATCTATGCTCTCGTCGGCAAATATGGTTCGAACCGGCTTCTGAAATATCGAAACACGCTCGGGATTTTCCAATTGTTGCCAAATTTCGGATAATGTTTTTACCACTTCATTGTGCGGTTCGGCGATGGCTTCGCCTTCAAAACGACCATTGTGAACAATGGCATTTCGCAAATCGCAATAGTTAAACAGCGCATCGCGGTATTTGGATAATACCGGATGTGAGCCGGCAAACATTTTCAGCATCTGTTTCATACTGCGGTATTCGCCATCGTTCAGGCTATTTTTAAGGTAATTTTCAAGCTTGTTGAAGAGTTCGAGAAATTTGTCAGAATTTTTTATTGTTTCCATAAGTTTTAGTTGTTTGGATCATTAAGTGGCCTGAACCCTTCGCCGAGTATTTCGCGGGTGTCGAGTACGGTTACGAAGGCATACGGATCAACCAGCTTGATTTGTTCCTTAAGTAAGGGCAACTCTCGGCGTGAGACCACCACAAATACCACTTCCTTTTTTTCGCCGGTATACATTCCTTCGCCTTTTAGATAGGTGCCCCCACGTTCGAGCTTTTGGAGAATAAATTGTTTTATAGCTTCGTGTTCCTTCGAGATTACCATGACCGCACTGTCGTAATTTAATCCCTTAATGGTAATATCGATAACCTGACCGGTAATATAGATAACCAACCACGAATAGAGCGGAATTTTCCAGTCGCGAAACACAATAAGTGCCAACAAAACAATGGTGGAATCCACAATAATAAGCAGTTGCCCCATAGACACATGGGTGTATTTATTAATAATCATGGCAATAATGTCCGAACCGCCCGAAGTGCCTCTGGCCCTAAAGATAAGGCCAAGGCCAAAACCGATGAGGATGGCTCCGAAAATGCAACTCAACAGCAGATCATCGGCCAGACGTAAAGGGTCATTTTCGCCAAAAATGTGGGTCATTGTATCCATAAAAATAGGGGTGAGCACCATAGCCATAATGGTTTTAGTGCCAAATTTAGGCCCTAAAATACGTATCCCTATTAACACAAGTGGAATATCGAGGCTCAACCCGAAACTACCTACCGGAATCCAGTTTACCAAGCTATGCACCACAATGCCAATACCATATACGCCACCGGGTACAATTTTGTAGGGGTTAATAAAAAATACAAAGCCGGTAGCTAATATAAACGACCCGATGACAATCATGCCGTATTCGAGGACGATGGTTTTTAAACTGGTTTTTAGTGCCATGACAAATTTTATAATTACGTCTGTGACAAAAATAGATAACTTTTCAGGTTTGATACCTGATAATTGGTTAGATTTGTTTAAAATTTGCACTTCATGCTTCAAAATTTGCATATTGCACTAATTCAATTCGATATGGCATGGGAAAATGTCGAAACCAACTTCGACAAAGTCACCGAATTGTTGTCAAAAGTTCCCTCTCAAACAAATCTTGTGGTTTTACCCGAAATGTTCACCACAGGGTTCACCCAAAATAAAAGCATTGTTAATGAGGTGGTTTCGGAAAGAACCATCGAACGGATGAAAACGTGGAGTCACCAATTCGATTTGGCGATCTGTGGTTCAGCCATAATAAAGGCCGGCAACGACCATTACAACCGGTTTTTATTTATCACCCCGCAAGGCACTGTGTTTAAATATGATAAGCGACATCTGTTTTCTATAAGTGGCGAAGATGGTGTGTTTGCGAGCGGTAAAAAACGCGAAATTATTGAATATTTGGGTTGGCAAATTAGGCCTTCGATTTGCTACGATTTACGGTTTCCGGTTTGGTTGCGCAATAATATTGGGTACCATTTAATGATAAATTGCGCCAATTGGCCTGCCGCGCGAAATAGTGTATGGGAAACGTTGTTGAAGGCACGAGCCATCGAAAACCAGTGCTATGTGGTTGGATGCAACCGCGTTGGAACCGATGCACTTGGGGTTAAATATTTGGGTAATAGTATGGTTATTAATTTTTTGGGTGAACCGATGGCTGAGATTTCGAATGACGAACGCATCATTTCGTTTACGCTTAACGCACAGAGGTTGGTAGATTTCAGACAAAAATTTCCGGTTTGGCGCGATGCCGACACGTTTGAGATACTTTAAACAAAAGCAGCCCTTTTCCGGCTGCTTTTCGTTTAATATTCGTCTTCGTTAAAAAAGAAATCGTCTTTACCGGGGTAGTCGGGCCACCAGGAATTGTGCTCAATACTAAAAAAAGCAGCCCTTTTCCGGCTGCTTTTCGTTTAATATTCGTCTTCGTTAAAAAAGAAATCGTCTTTACTGGGGTAGTCGGGCCATATGTCCTCAATACTTTCATAAATTTCCCCCTCATCTTCAATTTCCTGAAGGTTTTCGATAACTTCCAGAGGGGCACCGGAACGGATGGCAAAATCAATTAATTCATCCTTAGATGCCGGCCAAGGCGCATCCTCAAGTTTCGAAGCAAGTTCCAATGTCCAATACATATTTGCAAGATTAATAATGTTAATACTTGGGTTATTTTTTTGCCGCAAATGTAAAATAATAATTGATATAATCAAGCGTGTTGCCAATGAATTTCTTCAATTTTTACATCTTGCGAAATTTTGCGGGACAAAATAAAAAGATAATCGGAAACACGGTTCACAAAAACCAGCAAAACAGGGTCTATTTTGCTTTCGCGGTTCAACGATATAATAATACGTTCGGCTCGCCGGCACACGGTTCGGGCAATATGGCATGCCGAAACCTGCGGATGTCCCCCCGGCAATACAAAATGGCGGAGTGGTGGAAGTTTTTCATCGAGACGGTCCATCTCTTTTTCAATCAGTTCTACGTCTTGGGGCGTAATTATTGTTGCCGATTTTAATGCTGTTACCGAGCTGTCGGTAGCCAAGTGACCACCCACACTAAATAGTTTGTTCTGAAGAAAAACAATAAAATCTTTATCCTCATTATCAATGGGATATGAGCGAACCATACCCAAATGACAATTCAGTTCATCGATAGTGCCATAACCATCAAGCCTGAGGCTGTCTTTCGAAACCCGCGTTCCACCAACAAGCGATGTGGTGCCGTCGTCGCCGGTACCGGTATATATCATGCTTCTTTTCATCTTTAAAATACTTTTACGTTAAACTCAAAACAGACAAAATAGTTCTTTATTGAACCGATAAAACCGGTTTTATAATTCGTGTTGGATTTTCGTTTACGATATCAGAAAAAACCATCCCGTCGTGCAACCGTACAATTCGGCGGGCATGGTGGGCAATATCGTCTTCGTGTGTAACCACTATTACAGTATTCCCTTTCGACCATATTTCGTCGAAAAGGGCCATAATATCGGCCGAAGTTTTGCTATCGAGGTTTCCGGTGGGTTCATCGGCCAAAATAATAGCCGGATTGTTTACCAAAGCCCGGGCAATGGCCACACGTTGTCGTTGTCCGCCCGACATTTCATTGGGTTTATGGCTGAACCGGTCGGCTAACCCCACTGATGTTAAGGCTGCAAGTGCACGTTCTCGCCGAATATCCTTGGCAATACCCGCATAAATGAGTGGCAGCATCACATTATCCAAGGCATTGTATTGTTGCAAAAGATTAAACGTTTGAAATACAAAGCCAATTTCGCGGTTACGAATAGCGGCCAACGCCTCGTCTGCCATTCCGGCTGCATGATGTCCGTTCAGAATGTAATCGCCCGATGTGGGTGTATCCAAACAACCCATAATATTCATCAATGTCGATTTGCCCGAACCCGATGGCCCCATAATGGCCACATATTCGCCACGTTTAATCGTCAGGTTCACGCCGCGTAAGGCCTGAACCGCCTGTAGACCCATGGTGTACGACTTAACAATGCTTTTGAATTCAATAACGTTTTCCATAATCATTTTGCGAGGTGTAAATGTAACAGAAATTTGCGCAAACTAAAAAACAGAACGACCTGTGTTTGGAATTTATTGTATCACTGCGTTTAATGTTCAGTAACAAACCCGGCCCGACATTAATGGAGGGATACATTATATCGAACAATACTCAAACACAATATTTCCACCTCAATGAAGCTGTTGTAAATGTGGCCATGTTTTGGGAATTGCATTCCAAAATACGCGTTTATTCTTCTAAAAGATCGGGGCGAAGCAATCGGGTTCGTTCTAAAGACTGTTCGAACTCCCAATCGGCAATTTTGGCTGCATGCCCCGAGAGCAACACTTCGGGAATGGTCATTCCACGAAATTCGGCCGGGCGGGTGTATACCGGTGGCGAGAGTAAATTATCCTGAAAGCAATCGGAAAGCGCACTTTGTTCGTCGCTCAAAACTCCGGGGATTAAGCGCACTACGGTATCGGTAATAATGGCCGCAGCCAATTCGCCGCCGGTAAGCACGTAGTCGCCTATTGAAATTTCGCGGGTAATGAGCGATTCGCGAATGCGGTGGTCAATACCTTTATAATGTCCGCAAAGTATGATAATATTTTGTTTCAGGCTCATTGTATTGGCAATATGCTGGTTGAGCCGCTCGCCGTCGGGCGAGGTGTAAATAATTTCGTCGTACGGCCGTTGTAAAGTTAAATGTTCGATGGCTTTGAATACCGGTTCGCACTTAATAACCATGCCCGCAGTTCCACCAAAGGCATAATCATCCACTCTAAGGTGTTTGTCGTCCGAGAAATCGCGCAGATTATGCACATAAATTTCAACCAGTCCTTTGTCTTTTGCCCGCTTTACAATGGAATGATTTAATGGACTGTCGAGCAGTTCGGGTAATACCGTAATAATATCTATGCGCATTTTTGGGGTTCTGTTTTGAATTTTATCGCAAAATTAAACAAATATGTCAAAAGTATCTCTTTATGTTTCGAAAACAATTTGGATAAAAAGGGGATGCAATAGCAGAAAATAGCGATTTTTTTCGTAATTTTAAGATGACGATATTTATAACTTTTAAAACATAATATTATGGAAGAAAAACTCATTACAGTGGCTACTCACACCTTCGAGCGGGCACAAATTCTTAAAAACAGGCTCGAAAACGAAGGGGTTGATTGTGTATTACAGAATATCAATCTTATTCAGGGGGCTTTTTCGGGTGGTGTAAAAGTTCAGATACTGGAACACGATTTGGAAAAGGCACTTAAGATTATTGAAAAAACCAATGAGCTGTTTTATAGTGGTAATGAAAACGAGTTAGTACCGCGTTCTATCCTTATTCCTATTGATTTTAGCTCGTATTCGATGAAGGCTTGCGAGGTTGGTTTCGATTTGGCTGCAAAGGCGAATGCACAGGTTATTGTGTTCCATGCTTATTTTAATCCATTAGTAAATACGCTACCTTTTACAGATGCTTTTACATACGATGCACGACTCGACGATTCGCTAAAAGAAACCGAGGATATGGCAAACAATCAGTTTAACGAGTTTGTTAAGTTATTAAAGGAAAAGGTAGAATCGGGCGAGTTTCCGAAAGTAGATTTTGATCCGATTATTCACGAAGGGATTCCTGAAGAGGAAATTCTTCGGCTCACCCGAACATTGAAGCCGATGTTGGTAATTATGGGCACACGCGGTTCAAACAAAAAAAACAGCGACCTTATCGGTAGTGTAACTGCCGAAATTGTAGATCGGGCCAAAGTCCCGGTATTGGCACTTCCCGAAGATACCACTATGCATAGCTTGGTGGACGTACAGAATATGGTTTATGCAACCAGTTTCGATAAAAAGGACTTTATAGCTCTGGAAAAGCTAATGCATATTACCGAAAATATAGATTTAACAACACATTGCGTACATGTGGGACATAAAAACGACGATATTTGGGATGAAGTGAAATTAGAAGGGATGAAGAATTTTTTGAAAAAGAAATATCCGAAACGAAAAATAAAGTGTTCGTTTATCGAAGGCGACGATTTGTTGCTGGCACTCGAGAAAGTGGTTCAGGAACATCATGTGGAACTATTGGCTATTACCACGCATCGCAGGAATGTGTTTTCGAGGTTGTTTAACCCGGGTATGGCGCGTAAAATGTTGTTCCATACAAATACTCCGCTTTTGGTATTTCACGCATAAAAACGTACGGTTCAAAATACAAAAACAAAAGACACGGCGTCTCGCTTGACGACCGTGTCTTTTTATATACAGAAAGAATGTAGTGTTTACCTCAGAAAACCGGATACCCGTGCAAAGATTGTTTCGAAGGCATTGTCGATAATGGCCGAAAAACCAGGTTGATTGACCGGAAATGGCATTTCGTGGGCATAATCGAAAGCGAAATCGAGCACTTCGACCTGAGTAAATCTATTCAGCACAGCAACTGTTCCTTTTGCCGGAATTACCTTGTCGCCAAGGAGCGACACGGCTTTAATCCGATCTGCGATTTTTCGGTACATGTTGTCGCGAAAAGATTGCAGCCGACCCACCGACAGCATTGATCGAAAAGCGATGCCAAGACGCTCGTGTGTGAGGAATGACGACAAGGGTGAACCGGCTTTTATTTCGGCTTCGATGCCGCTGACATAGTAGCGGTGCAGTTGGTTGTATGCCGGTTGGTTCATTATGAGTTTAGAAACCCCGTTCATTTCAGAAAAAAACGAACCGCTGCAAAACAGAAATAATCGCGATCCGGCGAGCTCGTCGTCGCCATAGGCCAGAAAGAGTATCTGGGCCAAAAACCCACCAATTGAATAGGCGAAAAAATCGGCATGACTCCCTTTTTCGAACATTGGGTGCGAACCGGTTTTTATTTGTTGAACCAAAGCCAGTACATCGGATGATGTTTGCAGACCGGAGTAAAAAAAGCGCAATGGGTCTTCGGTAAGTCGCTCGCTGAGTGCCACATTGGCAAACGATGAAGTGGCTTGTTTATTTTCTGAAGATTTAAGATAGCCTGCCATGCTGCGGATGTTTCCCCAGTCTTCGGGCGCACGGTTCATGTGGTGCGAAATTGGAAACAAAATAACCGGTTTGCCGGTGTTGTTGCATATTTCGGTGGCCCAGGTATGGTACTTAATCCAGTTCCGTTCGTTTAACCCATGAAGTAATATAATGGCTTCGCTAAATTTCGATTTGCCCGATGGAAATAGTACCGGATAGGTGAAATTAAGATTTTCGTTGACCGAATCGGCAAAGCGTTTGTTTTGTTCTTCGTGAGAATGGGATGCCAATGGTCGGTTTACCGGCAATGCCGAAACCGAAAAATAACGAATCGACAAACAGGCATTAATTTCTCCGTCTGAGGAAGAATTAAGCACCTGATTTTGCCGTAGACTCTGAAACATTTCGATATATCCCATCACACAATTTTGATTTGAACAGTGCAAATAAACGAACCATTTTTTTGACATGAAATTTAAAGGGATATTTGGGGCTAAATTGGGATAAAATTAGAAATAGTGTGGCTAAAAGCGCAATAATGGGGCGAAATTCGGCTATTTGCACCAGCATATATGGCTTAATTGGAATAAAAAATTAACTTTGTTGTGGAGAATAATGGTTCAGTATGATTGTAAATTTTCAGGATAATATTCCCGGATATCTGGTTTCGAAACGAAACATTACCAGACTGATTCTGCTAACGGCCGCCTTTGCCCTTATATTTATAAATATGTACCGGCCTTTCGATCTCGAATTGAAATATAAAGGGGTTACCAAAAATCAGATACTTCTCTATTCGAGCCTCATTACACTTACCGGCGTTTTAGTTGTGGTCCTCAGTCGTATCATTATGTATCGGTATAGCAAATCGAAAAGCATAAAATTACATGGATACATCATTTGGACGCTGCTTGAGGTTTTTTTTATGGGCATGTTTTATGCTATTTACGAACAGGTATTTTTGAAAGACCCACGTTCGTTTATGGAATTACTCGAAATATCGGTTCAAAATACAGCATTGGTATTGCTTTTGCCCTATTCGGTATTGTGGTTGTTGTTTTCGTGGGAAGATAAGCGACAAAAGCTGGAAGCCATTGTACAGGGTCTTGTAACGCCCGAAGTAAACAAGGGGATGCTTCATTTTTCGGACGAAAAGGGAAGCCTCAGGTTCAGTACCAAAGCCGATAACCTTTGTTATGTTGAAGCCACAGATAATTATGTAAGTTTATTCTATCTCAATCAACTAAAGTTGCAGAAGTTTATGCTTCGCAACTCGATGAAAGCGATGGAAGAGATGCTTAAAACAACAACCATTATGCGTTGCCATAGGTCATATATGATTAATAGTGACAAAGTTAAGGTGATTCGAAGAGAAAAGGACGGCATGGTTGTCGAACTCGATACCCCCAATGAGGTACGGATTCCTATTTCGAAAACCTACTTCGAAAATGTAATGGCGCATTTTTCGAAAGGTGTATCAATTTAATTTGCCGAATAATAACAATTTAAAAAAAATAAACGATATGCTTAAAACCATTTTTATTTCTGCCCAGGGCATTTCGTTCAGTTTGCCGTTTACCAATCAGGTATTAATCTTTACCATCATTTTATTAGCCATATTTCTTATTCCGATATTACTTCGAAAAATTGGAATTCCCGGCATTTTGGGGTTAATTCTGGCTGGAATTATCATTGGACCTCATGGCTTGCATTTGCTCGAAAAGGATGCGGCGATTGATCTGTTTTCGACCATCGGACTTTTGTATATCATGTTTTTAGCCGGCCTCGAATTAGATCTTAACGATTTCAGAAGTCAAAAAAACAAGAGTCTTACTTTTGGTGTTTTTACTTTTGTAATTCCTTTAATTGTCGGATTTCCGGTACTTTATTACATTTTGGGGTACAATTTTTATGCCTCATTACTTACGGCAAGTATGTTTTCGACCCATACATTGCTTTCGTACCCGGTAGTCGGGCGGTTGGGCATTACCAGAAATGAAGCCGTTGCAATAACGGTGGGCGGAACCATTTTTACCGATACGGCAGTACTTGTTATTTTTACCATTATTGAAAAGAGTTTTATAGGCGAGCTTAACGGCAGTTTTATTGTAACACTTGGTATATCGGTGGCACTTTTTGTGGCAGTTATGGCCTATTTGGTGCCATTAATTACCCGCTATGTATTCCGGACATTTCCGGCAGAAAAGTATGCCCAGTTTATTTATGTGTTGTTTGTGGTATTTCTCGCCTCTTTTTTAGCAATGGTGGGCGGGCTTGAACCAATTATCGGGGCATTTGCCGCCGGTTTGGTTCTGAACCGGCTTATTTCGCACACATCGCCTTTGATGAACCGTATTGAGTTTGCCGGAAACGCACTTTTTATTCCGTTTTTTATGATAAGCGTGGGCATGCTGGTGGATTTGTCTGTGATTACTTCGGGGTACAATGCATGGATTGTGGCCGGGGTGCTTACCCTTGTAGCATTATCAGGAAAATATATTGCCGCTTGGGTTACCCGTTTGCGGTATGGTTACAGTAAAGCACAACAGCAACTCATTTTTGGGCTCAGCAGTAGCCATGCCGCAGCTACTCTGGCCATAATTACCGTAGGTTATAAAATTGGTATTATCGATATCGACATTTTAAATGGCACGATTATACTTATTCTGATTACCTGTTTGGTGTCGACATTAGTCACCGAAAAAGCCTCGAAACAGCTCATTGTAGCCGGCGAAGGAGAGAATGTCAGCCAGCTTACTTCGCGCGAAAGCATTGTGGTTCCGGTATCAAATCCAATGACATACGAACGATTAATGGATTTGTCGTTTGCGGTTCGGCGAAAAAAGGAAAATACCCCCATATCGGTGATTTCGGTGGTTCTCGATGATAAAAACTTAGAAAAAAATGTGGCTATTGGGAAAAAATTACTTGGCATGGCAGCAAACTATGCTGCTGGTGGTGAGGTACCTGTTGAAACGGCTTCTACGGTTGACATAAAAATATCGGATGGCATAGAGCGCATTGCCAAAGAAAAATTGGCTACCTTACTTATTATGGGATGGCCACCAAGCCAGAAGAAAATGCTCGATTATATTTTCGGGCAAAGCATCGACCATTTGGTGGATACCTACAAACGGCATTTAATAATTGCGCGTATTCCAAAACTGTTGTCATCTATATCAAAACTTCATCTGTTTTTGCCCGTACATGCCCACCTCGAACCCGGTTTTGGTTATTGTATCGAAAAGGTTGGAAGTTTGGCTCAATCTACAAACAAAACAATACTTTGCTATTGTAGCGATGTCACTTTTGCACTCATTACCAATAACTTCAGATCGAACAAAATTACTGCACCACTAAAACAGATTATCATGGAAGATTGGGATCAAATAGAATCTTCGTTTGCGAAAACCCGCGAGGAGGACATGATCATTGTATTTAAACAACGGCGAAAAGGCATTTCGTATTTGCCCGTAATGGATAAATTGCCAGCGATGCTCGACGACACCCACCGTGGCAGTACGGTGTTTGTGTATCCGGCCATGCCCGAAGATGAGGTAGACGATACTTTTGATGTATAAAACTATTCTGAGAGCATCTCCTCGCACGACGAAGGAACAACGGTAACGGGTTCTTTTACAACCGATTTTTCGCGCCATTTGCCAAAACGGTAGTAAAGTACCGAAAGTAATAATCCGGTAAACCATGCCAGAGGTGTGGCCCACCATATGCCAACAACACCAAACGGTTTACTCATTAACCAGGCAAACGGAATACGGATAATCCATAAGGACAAAAGTGAAACTAACATTGGCACTATGGATTCTCCGGCACCTCGAAATAGGCCATGAAATGCAAACATCGACGAAAAAAGTAAATAAAACGAGCAAACGATGGTAAGATATTCACGGCCAATGGCAATTACAGCAGGGTCGGTTGTAAACATCTGAATCATCAATTTATCGAATACAATTACGACCAGCGAGACCATTATGGCAACTGAACCCGAAAGCAGTATGGTTCGCCATAACCCGGTATTAACACGGTCGTATTTGCCTGCGCCCACATTTTGTCCTACGAATGCCGACAGAGCCGAACCGAAGATCATGGCAGGCATTGAGGCAATGGCATCAATTCGCGAAACGACAGTATATGCTGCAATAACATCGGTACCGAAAGTGCTTACTATCCCTACCATGGCCATCATACCAAAAGCAACAAAGCTTTGTTGAAAACCGGTTGGAATACCCAGTTTCATAGATTGACGGAAAATTGCACGGTCGAATTTCAATTCTTTCAGGCGAAATGAAATAATAGGGTGCGAATGTTGTAAATAAACAGCTGCCCAAATGCAAACTACAGCCTGAGACACTACCGTAGCCCATGCTACACCTTCAATACCCCAGTGAAAATAGAGTACAAACAACAAATCGAGGCCAATATTCAGCAATGTGGATATTACGCTGAACCGGAACGGCGTTTTACTATCGCCCAAACCCCGCAGTACCGATGCAATACCGTTGAACATAAAAAAGAAGAGTTGGCCGGCAGAATAAATTTTAAAATATTCTGAGGCCTTGGGCCATACATCTTCGGGCAAACCGATTAACCGAAAGACATAATCGCTAACAAATATACCTGTTAGACTTACAGCAATTCCGCTGTAAAACAGAAATATAAAATTGGTACTGATGCTCAGCTTTACCTTTTCGGGTTTTTTGGCACCATAGTACTGCGAAATAAGTACACTTGCCCCGCTGCCAATGCCAATAACCATCGAAATAAGCACATAAATTACCGGAAACGAAGCACCAACCGCAGCAAGGGCCGCCTTTCCCAGAAACTTGCCGACTACAATACTATCGGCAATGGAATACAACTGCTGAAATACATTTGCCGCAAGCATAGGCATTGCAAAGTAAAAAAGCTGCTTGCCGACAGGACCCTTTGTTAAATCGTTCATCTAAAAACCAAAAGAGTTGCAAATGTGGGGTATTTGCCACAAATTATCAACAAGCCAACATAGATTTGGGTTCTGTTAACGTTTGAACCATAAGCATAAAGTTGGTTCAGTGTTTTTATAACCAACGTTTTCTTCTAAAGAAAATGAGCATGGCTACTGCCACTAAAGTCATGGCTCCCAACATATAAAAGTAACCGTACTTAAAATGCAATTCGGGCAAATTATCGAAATTTGTACCATAAACCCCCGCTATAAATGTAAGTGGAATAAATATTGCCGAATAAATGGTGAGCGTTTTCATAATATCGTTGCCCCGGTTCTGTAAAAAAGCATTGTACATATTGAGTTGGTCGTTTACCATATTGTGGTATAACTCAATAGATTCGTTGGCCTGCGACGAAAGGTCGTCGAGGTCGTGCAAGTATGGCCGCAGTTCGGGCGATAGTAAACCTGAATCGTTTTTTATAAGCGACAAAATAATCTCACGGACAGGCCTCACCGATTTTCGCAAAAAATTAATTTCGGTTTTAAACTCATACATTGCTTTCGCCAGTCGTTCGTGGGGTTTTCTGAAAAGGAGTTTTTCGTTGGTTTCTATCTGGTCGCCCAACTTTTCGATAAGCATAATGTGCTGGTCGATAATCGAATCGAGCAGTGCGTAGAAGAGGTAATCGACCCCTTTTTTGCGAATGCGGCCGTTGGCTGCTTTGATCCGATGGCGCACATCGGCGAAGTGATGGCCTTTATGTTCTTGTGTGGTTATAAGGTAATTAGGGCCAAGTATGAACCCAATTTGGTCGGATTTAAAGTGCATTGTTGCCTCGTCGTAGGTTAGTGCCTTAGCTATAACTACAATGTTAGCCCCGTCTTCAATAAGCCTTGGACGCTGGTCGGTATTCACTAAGTCGTCCATGGTTAAAGGGTGTAGTTTAAATGTTTCGCATAATGATTTAAGTATTTCTGTTTTGTGCAACCCATGGATATTTAGCCAGTTAATGTTTTGGGAATTGAGGTTTGAACCAAAATCCTTTACCGATTCAACAATGGATTCGGCATACAAATCGGCATTATAGGTAATGGTCTGCATTTCAACCTCGGCCATCCGTTGATGCCCAACAAATACCATTTCGCCGGGGGCTTTTCCCTTTAGTTTTGTTCTGTTTTGAAGAAACCTTGCCATTTTCAGTTGTTTTTACTATTAGCCATGCCGGCCACAGAAATGCCATCTTTTCCGGTAACCAGTGTACGGTATGGAAATGGTATTTCAATGCCTTCGCGGTCGAATGCAGCCTTTATACTCTTAATTACACTGTTTTTAACAGCCACATAATTGGCTTTTTCGAACCAAACGGCAAACAGAATATCTACGCTGCTCTCGCCAAATCCCGTAAATAAAACCAATGGTTCCGGTTCATCCAAAACCAAAATGTTTAGCCGTGCCACCTCCCGCAAAACTTCTTCAACTTTGTCGAGGTTATCGTGATACGAAACGCCGATATTAATATCCATTCGCCTGATTGGGAAACGGGTTATATTGGTAACTTCGGTGCTTATAATGGTTTGATTTGGTACCCGAATAAGCTGGTTGTCCATGGTTTTAATCTTTATAGACAGAAGGTCGATCGAATAAACAATGCCGCTTTTATCGCCAACTTTAATCATATCTCCAATTACAAAAGGCTTTTCTGAAATTAAAAACAATCCGCTTACAATGTTTCCGATACTGGTTTGCGAGGCAAAACCAAGCACAAGACCCATAACGCCTGCCGTGCCAAGTAAAGTGGTTAGTTTTACATTAAAGTTATCCAACACCATCATTACAAGCAAAATAACGCCGCCATAAACAATAAACCTACTTATCACGGTACTCGACTGGCGGTTCATTTGCCTGCCTAAATACTTTTTAAAAAGGTAGTTAACTAATTGTATAAACACATAACCTACAACTACTTTAACAACCAGTATAAGAATTTTTACAACACCATCGTTGTGCAAATATTCCATTATTGAACTCAGCATATTTATACGTTTGATATAGATTTTATAAAATGAAAACTGCGTCGCAGCAGATTATCGTCCCATTCAGTTTGTCGCGCCTGAGCCAAAAACGTAGCCTCAACAAATTCCAATGGCGACGTTTTGCCGTAAGAAACATCCGCTCCATGATCCTGACCTTTGTAAATTACATCGGTTTCGGCCGAAATAAACAGGTTGTCGGCACAAAATAGCGGAAGCAAATTGGCCCTGAACAGAAACCGGGAAAAAGTCATGATCTGGGGCGATTCGTTTTTCAATACGATGGGACACCAGATCACACCTCTATTTTTTTCATCAATATTTTTATGCTGAACCATCCGGCAATGAAGCGTATAGGCCAAATCACCCTCGTCGGGTTCGCCGTACCATGTAGACGATAATTGTCGAACCGGTAAATCGTAAACCAGTGTGTTTTTAACTAAAATCTGCAGGTTGAGTGGCACTGCAATCCATAGTCTTATTTCTTGTGAGTTAAACACATTTGGGGCATGGATCGGCTTAAGAAGCAGTGGCCGATTGGGGGTTGCCGGAATAATCCGGAACTCCTCCGGTTGGCACTGCAAACTTACGAAGCTATCGTTCGATACCTCGCCATTGGCCGTAAGCTGATGTTCGCGGTCGTGCGTTGAGCGACGCAGACTGTAACCGATAGTTGTTTGATGCTTTTCGACGAATAATTCGAGTCTTAAATCCAAATAATCAAATAGATATGAATTGTTTGCTTTGGGAACAAATCCAGTCGAAAGTATCTCTAAATCAAGATTAATCATTTATAATCATTCTTTTATAAGCTGCAAAGTACACAAAAAAGCACGAAAACACAAAAATATGAATCGTGGCATTTGAACCAACGAAGGTGCTTTTTTGTTTAAAACAAAAAATTGAATATGAAGCACGAAATTGATGTACTCTGGGGCAACAATATGTATTTTGAATCGGATATCGACGGCCACAAAGTGGCAGTAGATGCCACGCCGGAAGTAGGTGGAGAAGACAAAGCTCCGCGTCCTAAAAAATTGATGTTAATGGCTTTAGCGGGTTGCACCGGCATGGATGTAATTTCGATCCTCGCAAAAATGCGCATTGTTCCTACCTACTTTAACATGAAAATAGAGGGAGAGATTACCGAGGATCACCCAAAATACTATAAGTCGATGCACATTATTTATGAGTTTAGGGGCGATCAATTGCCACTCGAAAAATTGCAGAAAGCGGTGGATTTATCGGCCGAAAAATATTGCGGGGTTCAGGCCTTATACAAATTAGCAATACCAGTAACCAACGAAATTAAAATTCTCGAATAATACGCTTCATAACAAATCATCCATCTTTGCAAATACCGGTGCCGGCATAGTCCGGCACTTCGCTTTTGTTATTCTTTGTAACCTTCGCCACAAACATACGAAACCATTCTCTGTACACTTCGGGCACACACCGGACAAAAATCGACAGCCTCGTTGGTCTTCATACGGCAGTCGACACATGGCCTGAATACGCCATGTTCGGCATATCCACCCCCTTCGAAAACACCCACTTTTTTTTGATATTTTGAAGTATTGGGTGTAGGAATTGGCGTATTGGCATCGATTAAATCGCCCCATTTATTTAAAAAATTTACACACGTGGTAATATTTGGTTCCCATGGTTCTGTATTTTTGGGATAAAAGTTGCTGTATGCTACCGACGATGAGTAATATTCGTCGGCCAATCCGGCAAAAGCGTGGCCAAATTCGTGAATAAAAACCTTTGCATTGACTGTGCCGCCAGCCGAAAACACCGAAAAAAAGTTAAAGATACCACCTCCACCATATTCCCCGGTATTGGCAAGGATACAAATCTGATCGTAAGGCACAAGCGAAGCCGCATTGTGTACCGCTTCCATGTCGCTTGTGGTTAGGTAACGGTCGGTATAAAACGTACTGTACGAGCAATTTAATGCTGTATTTCTGTACTGGTTTTTGTAGGGAATGTCTACATCTTCTTCGGCCGATTCACAAGCCACAGCATAGATATTGAACCGGTTTTTTGTAAGTGAAAAAGGTGCTGAAGTAAAGAGTGCATCGGCAAATCTCTGCGCATCGGCCCAGAATTTGTCCATTTGATTTGCAGTGTAACCTTCGGCGAGTATAGCGATATCCACACATTCGTGTGGGTTACCGCTTTTTAACAGCGTTTTGGTATGCCACGCCGGCACGTGTAATGGTGTAATAAGCGGGCTTTTGGGGTCGAGAAGTAAGTGGATAAGCGTATCGGTCATGAACCCGTTTTTTCGTTGAATAATGGTAAGATAAATATTACTATTAGGGAACGGCATCAGAATTGTGTTTGTAAAAGCACGCGGAATATGTGCGGCTTCCTTTGTGGTTTGCCACTCCTGAAAAAGCGTACAGAAGCGCCCTTCGAAAAGTTTTTCGCCGCTTTGTGCATCGGCTACGGTATAGGCAAAAGAGCCAAAATCGGGCGATTCGGTCAGGTTATTGATTCGTCCGCCCCACCCCGGTTCACACAAAACCCTGTTGATGTATAAATGCGTTTGGCTACTATCGCCACATAACGAAAAATCGACACGCAATGTATTGTTAGAGAAATGCTTGTAAAACGGTTGGGCTTTTAAACCCGGTTGGTATAAACCAACAATTACCAGAATTAGTATTTTGAACTTCATGGCAAATCCTTTAAATTGGTTACTTTTGTATAACGAATTTAGTAAACATATTTTAAAAATGGAAGGAACATGGGTTAAAAGCCTAGGCGATGATTTTATTGAGCTATTGGTTCAGCAGGGGATGAACACGTTTTGGGCGGTGGTTTTGCATTGGTTTGCGGTGGCTGTAATTATTGCCATTACTGCCTTTGCGGTCGATTTTACAGTACGGAAAATTATTTTGTCGATTGTAGACCGCTTGGCAAGAAAATCGGTAAACACCTACGACGACGAACTCATTAATCACAAGGTTTTTCATAAGCTGTCGCATTTGGCACCGGCCATTGTTATTTCGGGATTAACAGCCTCGGCCTATCCCGATCTGCCCAAACTGGTATCGGTGGTGCACGATATTTGTTCGGTTTTTATTGTGTATATGTCGTTGGTGGCATTCAGCCGTTTGCTCGATGCATTACATGCCATTTATGTTACTTTCCCATCGTCCGAAACACGCCCCATCAAGGGCTATATTCAGCTGGGTAAAATTATTGCATGGTTCATCGGTATATTATCCATCTTCAGCATTATGTTCCATTACGATATGGGCCGCATTATTGCCGGGTTGGGTGCAATGGCGGCGGTGCTTATTCTGGTGTTTAAGGATACCATTCTTGGTCTGGTGGCAAGTATACAAATTAACGGAAACAACATGCTCAAGCCGGGCGATTGGATTACCATGCCCAAATACAACGCCGACGGGCATGTAACTGAAATCACCCTGAATACGGTAAAAGTGCGTAATTTCGACAAAACAATTACCACATTGCCCACCTATGCATTAGTAAGCGAATCGTTTCAGAACTGGCGCGGAGTCGAAGAAGTTGGCGGCCGACGCATAAAACGAAGCATAAATATCGATATGCGAAGTGTGAAATTTCTGACACCCGATATGCTGAGTCA
The DNA here is from genome assembly GCA_003249935.1 of Bacteroidota bacterium. Taxonomy (GTDB): domain Bacteria; phylum Bacteroidota; class Bacteroidia; order Bacteroidales; family UBA5342; genus SZUA-561. The sequence goes on along the minus strand of QKHT01000214.1, from coordinate 66,994 downwards.
CCTCAAAAAGTTTTATTTGCTGCACGATTACCTTACCGAAAAAGAGCACGAAATAGCGGCTCATAATGCATCTTTAAATCTGGACGACAATATCGTATTCAACGGGCGGAGGCTTACGAACATCGGTGTATTTCGCAAATACCTCGAATTTTATTTGCAGAACCACCCCAAAGTGCACAAGGATCTTACGCTGCTTGTAAGGCAATTGCAGCCCACCGAAAATGGACTGCCACTCGAAATTATCGCTTTTGTAAACGATTTATCGGCCTTCGAAGCGGTTCAGTCCGATATTTTCGATCACATTATTGCCATTATGAGCGAATTTGGCCTACGGTTTTTCCAAAGGCCATCGGGCGATGATATTAAATAAAATTAGGATCAAATAATTAGAATATTAAACAAATATATTATCTTAGCTTACAAATTGTAACATTTACACCAGGAAAACAAATTATATATGGCACACCGTCAGCTCGATGAACTAGATCGCAAAATACTTTCGATGGTTAGCAACAATGCCCGGATTCCATTTCTCGAAGTGGCACGCGAGTGCAACGTTTCGGGGGCAGCTATTCATCAACGTATTCAGCGGCTCATAGATATGCAGGTTATTCGCGGGTCGGAGTTTGTACTCGATCCATCGGCTTTGGGGTACGAAACATGTGGTTTTGTAGGTGTGTTTTTGCGCGAAGCCTCGCAGTTTACCGCCGTGGTCGATGCACTTAAAGCCATACCCGAAGTGGTTGAAATTCATTATACTACCGGAAAGTATGCCATGTTTTTAAAAGTATATGCCCGTAACAACCGGCATTTGCTGCACATTATTCACGATGAATTTCAGAATATTCAGGGCATTGCAAGTACCGAATCCATCATCTCCCTTTCCGAAACGCTGCACCGGCAGCCCCCCATCGAAAAGTAATTATTTTACTCCCCATATCTTACCCGATGCTTATCCCATCGGGTATTTTTTTTAGCCCGCTTTTTTAAACTCATTCAAAACTAATCCAATGCGACTAAAAGCATTGCACAACCATCGGGTTTTTACTACTTTTGCCCCGTCGAAACATTAAAACGCTACAAAGTAGCGCCCCTTACAGCACAAAATCCCACTATTTTATATCAAAATGTAATGGAACACGCTGTTTACACCGAAAAAAACAATTGTCAGGATTGCTACAAATGCGTACGCGAATGTCCTGTTAAAGCCATCCGTATCGAAAACCATACGGCATCGGTAATCGCCGAATTGTGCGTGGCATGCGGCCACTGTGTGCAGGTTTGTCCGGTAGGTGCAAAGCGCATCCGTAACGACATAGAAACGGTGCAGTCGTGGATCGATTTTGGTCGAACCGTAGTCGTATCGTTAGCCCCGTCGTTTGTATCGCAACTGCGCGGTTGGCAGGCGGAGCACTGGATTGGGGGATTGCATGCATTAGGATTTAAAATCGTAAGCGAAACGGCTCTGGGTGCCGATATGGTTTCGGCACAAACGCATACCTGGCTTGGCAGCCAAATGCAGCCGGTGGCGGTGTCGCAGTGTTGCCCTGCCATTTCGTTGTACATCAAAAAATACCGCAGCGAATGGGCCGATACCATCGTGCCGCTCGACACGCCCATGTTGGCTCATGCCAAACTGCTTCGCGAAACCTACGGCAAAAGCATAAAAGTGGTGTTTGTAGGGCCTTGTGCCGCAAAAAAGGTAGAGGCCGAACTGAGTGGCGGGCTTGTGGATGCGGCACTTACCTTTGGCGAAATGGCCGAATGGTTCGATCTCGAAGGGGTAACACTCGAAACCATCGGGCCACAACCATTCAGGTTCGAGCCCTTTGAAGCCGGGGGTGGGGTGTACTATCCCGTTGAGGGAGGTATGGTGGCTGCCATGCGCCGCGACCATCAAACCGAAATAGAGGCCATGGCCGTTTCGGGATTTGCCACCGTAAAAAAAATGCTCAGCGAAAATGCCCCCGATACCACCGAAGCCCTTTTTCTGGAACTGCTGGCTTGTCCCGGAGGTTGCATCAACGGCCCGGGAATGATTCCCGGTTCGGGCTTACTCACCCGTTTCAAATCGGTAAAACAGCGTTTCAAAACCCTTCAACCCAACCACCACTTGGGATTAATGCCCGATTTGGTCAATCATTACCATCAATATACGGCCATAGCTTTGGTTCAACCCGACCCTTCGGCTATTCAGGATGCACTTAACAGCATTGGAAAAAACGACCCGTCGCTTGAGCTTAACTGTGGCGGATGCGGATACGAACACTGCCGTGATTTGGCTTCGGCCATTGTGCAGGGGCAGGCCGAGCGCGAAATGTGTGTGTCGTATATGCGCAGTGTGGCCCACAACAAAGCCTCGGCATTGCTCCAACGGATGCCGTTTGCGGTAGTGCTGGCCGACGAAAACATAAAGGTAATTGAAGCCAATCGTCGCTTTGCGCAATTGTGCGGAGCCGATACCGAACTGGCATTTCAGGCACGCCCGGGACTGTCGGGGGCGAACCTCAAAAAAATGCTTCCCGAGGCTTACAATACGTTCCAAACCTTGTTTCTGGGTTCAGCCGAAACCGTGGAAACCGATTGTACACTTCATAAAACCGACTATCACTGCACCACCTTTGTGGTTCAGCAAAAACATATTGCATGCGCTATTTTTTCGCAAAAGGAAGACCCGTTGGTAAAGAAGGATGAGGTGATTCGCCGTGCCGACCGTGTTATTGAGGAAAATCTGAAAACGGTACGGCAAATTGCATCTATCCTTGGCGAAAACGCTGCCAATACCGAGGCACTATTGGGTTCATTAAAAAAATTATATGACGGCAACACAGGCAGGTAGTATTTGCGAAACAGGCTTCTTTTGCATGCCCAAAGCCGGAAATTCGGTGTGTGGCGATGTGGTGGAAACACGTGTAGACGGTACTTTACGCCGGTTGCTGGTATTGAGCGACGGTGCCGGAAGTGGGGTAAAAGCGCATGTGGCGGCTACCATTGCGGCCAATATGGGCATTACGTTGCTGCAAAACGATTGCAGCGCCACACAGGCGCTGGATGCAGTAAAAAGGGCCATGCCCGATACGGCCAAACAAAGCCTGCCCTACGCCACATTGTCGGTGGCCGAAGTGGTAAACAAACACCGGCTGCGGTTAATGGAGTATGGCAATCCGCCCGCGTTGCTGTTCGAAAATGGCAGCGAAAAAGGGGTGGCAAGGCAAATACACAACGGGTACGCGAACGATTTTTCGCCGCTTACCACCTGCGAAATCGCTTTAAATACCGGTAGTTTGGTGGTGTTGGTGAGCGATGGCATTTCGCAGGCAGGCACCGGTTCGGCACACTATCCCACGGGATGGGGCATGGCAGGGTTGGCGTTGTTTGTCGAAAATTATTTACGGCTGAACCCCGGCGTGGAAGCCGTGGAACTTTGCCGGAGCGTGGTGGCGAAGGCCAACCAGATTGAACACTGGCAGCCGGCCGACGACATGACCTGTTGCGCTATTTTGGTGCGGAAACCGCGCCAAATGCTCGTAATTACCGGTCCGCCGGTAGACATGGCCAACGATGGCATGTTGGCCCAAAAGGTAGAATCACATGGCGGCGATGTGGCCATTTGCGGCGGCACCACCGCGCGTATTGTGGCCAAAGGGCTTGGTGCTAAATTTAGTGCTGTGGTGCCCAAAAACAGTACCGAAGGGTTTCCATCGCAGGTAAAACTGGTAACCGAAGGGGCACTGACCCTTAGTCGCTGCACCGAAATGCTCGAACATCCGCAGCAGCCGGTTCAACCCGAAACACCGGCCGCACAATTGGCCGCCATGTTGCAGGCCAACGACCACATTTGTATCCTTGCAGGCACGCGGTTCAACCCGGCAAACTATGCCGAAGGCATAAACACCGACGTGGAAATGCGACGTTTGGTGGTAAAACGTCTGGCCAATGTGCTCACCAATAAGTATCAAAAAACCATCGAAGTGGTTTATTTATAGGGTTATAAAGTAGAACAATTAAGAATTAGGAAGTGATATGGCAGCAGTAAACAAAACAATGCTCATCAGGCGGGAGATTCTTACCCGCATTGCTAAACTGGTTTTCGACGAAACGCTTTTGGTTGAAATTGATAAAGTTCCGTTGCAAATGCGGCCGCGTGGCAGCGAGAGTTCGCGGTGTTGCATTTACCGCGACAGGGCACTCATAAAAATGAAAATCATGGCTATGCTCGGGTACGAATGCAATACCGACGAGGAGGAGATGGTGCCGTTGTCCGATTACGTGTTGCAGTCGTTTGTAAAAGCAGCCAGCGATCGCGAAATTATTCGTGTGGTTGAGGCTGCCTGCCACGGATGTGCACAAAACAACTACATTGTAACCAACATGTGCCGAGGCTGTGTGGGGCGGCCCTGCGAGGTAAACTGCCCCAAAGACTGTATCGAATTTGTAGGTGCACGCGCCACCATTAATGCCGATAAGTGTATTACCTGCGGTATTTGCGAGTCGGTGTGCCCCTACCATGCCATTATTTACAATCCGGTACCCTGCGAAGAGGCTTGCCCTGTAAACGCCATCACCAAAAACGAACGCGGAAAGGAAACCATCGATTTCGACAAATGTACCTATTGCGGCAAATGTATGGTAGCCTGTCCGTTTGGTGCCATTGTCGAAGAGAGCCACCTGTTCGATGCCATATTTTCCATAAAACGCAACAAAAAAGTAGTGGCAATGCTTGCGCCGGCCGTGGCGGCACAATTTAAGTGCACCCTGCCGCAATTGCGCGAAGCCATGCTTCAAATGGGCTTTTCGGATGTGGTGTATGTGGCTTTGGGCGCCGACCAAACCGCCAGCGAAGAGGCCCACGAACTGCTCGAAACTACCGGATTGCTCACCACCTCGTGTTGCCCCGCCTTTGTAAATGTGGTCGAAAAACATGTGCCGCAACTGGCCGGAAACATCTCGCACACCCCATCGCCAATGGTTTTCACCGCACGGTTGGCCAAGGAGCAACATCCCGATGCGCGGCTACTGTTTGTAGGGCCATGTATGGCAAAAAAAGCCGAATCGTTCAGGGTGGGCGGCATCGATATGGTCATCAATTTCGAAGAACTCGAAGCCATGCTGTTGGCAAAGGGCATCGAACCTGCATCTATCGCAATCGACGGCAAAATCCCGGCATCGGCCGAAGGGTGGAACTTTGCCGTGTCGGGTGGCGTACTCGAAGCGGTAAAAAAACACATTCCCGGCGAATTTGTCCTCAATCCGTTAGTCATCAACGGCATCAACAAAAAAGCCATTGCCCAGCTCAAAGCCGCCACCAAAGGCAATGCCTACAACTTTATCGAAGGCATGAGCTGCGAAGGCGGTTGCGTGGGCGGATGCTACATGAGCACCAAGCCAGCCGTTGCCAAAGGACGTATGGACAAACTCGCTTCAACACTTCGCAAAGGCTAACCGCCACAAATTACAATACAAAAAACGAGGCTCTACAAAGGGTCTCGTTTTTTTGTGTGGGCGTGCCGCTCGCCTCGGGCTCCCGTCGTGCTTTCCGCTCGTAGTCCTCGTGCCTTAAGTCCATTGCCTTAAGTCCATTTCATTCTCCTTCAATCTCTCTCCATCCCCTTTGGCGGCACTGCGGGCTACCCGCTGCAATCACTCACGCAACGGACGGAGCCCGGAAAACAAAAAACATCGGGCCGCATCGGAGTGTGCTGCCAGGCCATTGACTTTGCTGCAATGCAAAATAATACCATAATGTCGCCGCGATGCGGCTAAAAAGTTAGATATGCCGCAGCATGGTTGCAGAAAAACAATAGCCGCATAGCGGCGGTATTTTGGTAGAAAGCCATTTTCAATAAAACAACAAGCCGCATCGCGGCGGCATTATCTCTTTTCAAAACCAACAGGCTTCCTAACTCTCTCGCCGATAAACCTATCAGGATTTTCGACCAATTTCCGTTTGCAAAAGTTTTGCAAGGGCAAACCGGAACCAATTCACGTTTGCAAAAATGTTGCAAGGGCAAACCGGAACCATTTCACGTTTGCAAAAGTTTTGCAAGGGCAAACCGGAACCATTTCACGTTTGCAAAAATGTTGCAAGGGCAAACCGAAACCAATTCACGTTTGCAAAAGTTTTGCAAGGGCAAACCGGAACCAATTCACGTTTGCAAAAGTTTTGCAAGGGCAAACCGGGAACCAATTCACGTTTGCAAAAATGTTGCAGCTTTTGAACATCTGGTTGACAAAGCAAAAATTCTTTCGGGATCATAGTGGACCGATTCACGGAATCAGGACAACTGCATTTAACGGTTTGAATCACGAAACATGGCGTTTCAACCTCAAAACACACGAAACAACGAAAAGGCACATGTCGATACCATGTAAAAAATTCTACGATCACCATTGCACAAAGAATAATGTATTTCGTGGTAAATAGTTTTAAATGCGATAGCCCCTGAACAAATATCACCAAGCTTGGATTATTATACATTTTTGCGTAATTTTGAATGTATTTTTGCGACAGGTAGATATTCGCAATAAGAACAAGGTCAACTTATTAAACTTTATGGTTATGAATAACGAATTAATTAGAAATTTGAAATTATTCATATTGTTTGCGGCATTTAGCAGCTGTATGAATACCGACTACAACTTCAATGATATTGAGGTTGTTGGTTCACCGGAAATGAGTATCCCTCTTGTAAAGGGAACCATTGTAGTAGGAGATTTGGTCAAATCACTGGATGATCCTGATGGCATGATAAACAGCTCGGCCAAAGATGGTATTATAAGGCTTATGTACAATCAGGATAACTTTGGCACATACAAAATAAGTGACTATTTTAATTTTTCAACTTCGCAATATCTTGATCCCACACAAATAAAAGTCGGGAAGATAAACATCGATAATAAAACGATAAACAGTCAGGTTAAATTTAGCGAGATGACCGGGCCGTTTAAGACAAAAGGGTTTGACATTTCGGGAAGTGACGGACAGACAGTACCTTTTCCTGAAGTGGACTTGTCCGAAACAGTTGATAATCCGTTGCCTCATATGCAAATTACGAACGATGTCTTTTCTCTTTTGAAGCTTGAATCAGGAAATCTTAGGGTAACACTCAAAAATAATTTTCCAACCGGCATCAAAACAACGATATATTTATACACTAACAATCCCCTAAAAAACTTATTAGACAGTATAAAATTTGGATATGCGTTGCCAAATGGTATTGCCAGTGGGAACTCGGAGACTAAGACTGTGACTTTAGCGAATAAAACGCTTGGTTCGACCTTTAATGTTGAACTTAAACATTTTTGGTGCGCATCGGCACCATCGGCACTGATAAATTTCGAAAATACTTTGGCATTCAGCACTATTATGGAGAATTTTGTTGCAACAGGTGGCACGGCCAATATTCCATTAAAAAATCTATCGGATAGCAAAGATACGATCGCGTTAAATTTTGCAAACGGAGAGCAACTGAAGTACGCAAAATTATCGAAAGGGAAATTGCGAATCTCAATTGAGAAATCCGTCGGCGTATCGGGCAAAGTCATATTAAACTTTCCATCAATCAAATATCAAAATAATATTGTAACCTACAACTTAGACTTTTCGGCAAATGATTTGAAAAGAGATTATGAGTTTGACTTAACAAATAACGAATTATTGCTTAATGCAGTTGCCGAAAACCCATTCAACCGGCTGCCGGTTACATATTCGACACAGATATACAAATCTAACGGCATGGTAACTTTCGAATCGACAGATAATTTTAAAGTAACCGGCCAATTAGCCGATATAGACATCAGTGAAGCAACCGGCTACTTTGGCCAAAGAACCATAACCATTGCAAATGGAACCAAAGATTTTAATCTTGATTTTTGGAGTCAATTCGAGGGGAAAATGGCATTTAACAATCCGCTCATCAATCTGGTTTTAAACAGTTCGGTTGGTGTGCCGGTACAAATGAATCTCGACATAAAAGGGTTTAACAATAAAGGTGAGGTTCAGGCTCTGAATCCGCCGGTTCACACACTTAAAACGCCTGCAACAATGCAATCGGGTTCAATAAGTGATACCATAAAAATTAACAGCTCAAATTCGTCTATATCTCAATTTATGTCGCTGCCACCGGAAAAGAAGATTACCTACGGCGGTTCAATTAAGCTCAATCCATTGGGCAATAATGGTATCGACAATTTTATCAGAAAAACTGATGTGTTTACCATTGGAATGCAAATGGAAATACCGATGTCTATCAAAACCTCGAATTTAGGAAAGACCGATACCATCGAATTTTCGGGTAAAGACCTTGATCAAATGCTTGCAGCAGAATTGGTGTTGTTTGCCGACAATGCGATACCGCTTTCACTGGAGGTTTCTCTTTCGTTTGTCGACAAAAACAGTTATCAGCAATATGGTGAAACCATTCGCTCGTTGTTGTTGGATGCTTGCAAAGTAAATGCCGATGGATCGCTTAAAGAACGGGTAATTAGTTCGCATGCCATAACGCTTACGGAAGCCCAACTAACCGAATTTAAAAAAGCGAGTGCCATCATAATGAAAATCGGACTAAAATCGCCCGAAAACGGCACACTACCCGGCACATTGTATACCAGTTCCGATTTAAAACTGAATTTGCTATTACGTTCGAAACTAAACTTAAACGGCAATAAATAAGGGAGGAAGCATTATATGAAAACAATATTAAATACAAAATATTTGAAAGCGGTTGTTGGAGTTGGTTGCATTGCAGCCATTTCGACAGGAGTGAATGCACAGGAACTTACATTAATGAACATGAAGGGAATGCCCGGCTTAACAACATACAATCCGGCATATCACAGCGATTCGAGTGCATTTTTCGTCAGTTTCTTAAGGCCATCGGTAGATGTAGGAACAACTTTTGCCTTTGGCGATTTTGTAACCTTAGGCCGTGGTTCAGAAAAAACAATGATTGATTTAAACAAACTGAATTCGATGGCTACAGCTAACGGTAATGGTTTGTATTTTTTGCAGGAGATGCCGGCATTGTCGTTTTCGATCATGTCGAAGAAGGGTAACAGTTTTTCGTTTGGACTCCGGGAACGAATGATGTCCGATTTTATGTTCGATAAAGGATTGGTTGAGTTGCTTACGCAGGGCAACAGTACAACTTCCGAAAAAAACCAAAGTGGGATGTTTGGGATTAATACCTCGGCATTTTTAGAAACATCATTAGGTTATTCGAGAAACTTTTTCGATAGAAAACTAACCGTGGGTGCGAATATTAAATTTCTAAGAGGTTTAGCAACAGCTCGGGGCAACAATCTTGGTGTAAATCTGCATACCGCGGCCGGAGGACAAACCATTGACATTACAACTTCGGGTGAAATGTTTGTTTCGGCTCCTGTAAATTTTACTTACGATGCAGAGGGCTATATTGAAGATGTAAAAGCGATTGATGACCTCGATCCATTACAATATTACAACGAAAAACCCAACAAGGGTATGGCATTTGACCTGGGTGTTGTATACAAACCAATTCCAAATCTTACCGTAAGTGCGGGATTTATTGATTTGGGGGCAAAGATTAAATGGGAAAACCATTTAACCACCTTGGTTCAAAATGGTTCCTACTCTTATAGCGGAATAGATATTAGCAACTCGATTGACGACAATAGCCCGACGTACAAAAAACCTGATGATTTAATGCAGGACATTCTGGATGATATGGAAAAGAGTTTCAAGCCCAAAGGTTCGACCAATGCTTATACACAAAAGCTACCGGTTCAAACCTATCTTACAGCAAATTATGCACTTACAAAAGGCATATCGGTTTATGCCATGGAACGGCTGGCCAAAAATAATGCGTTTAGTCGAAATGCCTTCACTGTGGGTGCTTCTACGCAATTGGCTCGATTCCTTTCGCTGAGTACGGGTTATGTTAATACAAATGGTGATAGCTATTTGGGCTTAGGAGCATCGGTAAGGGTTGGCTGTATGCAGTTGTATGTGTCGACCGACAATATTTCGGTAATGAAAAGCTTTCCACCCGGGAAAACAAGCAATGTTTCCTTTGGTTTGAATATGCTTTTCGGGCGAAAACACCAGAAAAAAGGGTATCCAAAATATTACGAGGAGGTTACGCCACCCGAAGTACCGGTTGAAATACCGGAAATTCCCGAAGAGACAACAGAACCCGAAAAAGCGATACAATAGCAATGCCAAATAATGCCCGGTTGAACATCAGCCGGGCATTTTTTGTTTTACCTCAAACTCAATGAATGGTTCGATGTTCGACTATTTTAACAGGCTTATATCCACTATTTCGTCTTAAAAGTTTACCGAAATATTTAAACTATTTAAACAAAACGGCAATGAACGAACTTACGCTTACCACACCGGCCTTACTTTTTTCGGCCATTTCACTCATTTTATTAGCCTACACAAACAGGTTTTTGGGTTATGCCCAACTGATACGAAATTTGTACGAGAAGTTTAGCCTGAACCCGAATTCTATTCTTTTGGGACAAATAAACAATTTGCGTACAAGGCTTTATCTTACCCGCGCAATGCAAATTCTTGGCGTGCTGAGCTTGTTTTTTTGTGTGGTAACAATGTTTCTTATCTATATTGCCCAGGATACGCTGGCTGCTTGGTCTTTTGGCACCGGCATGATTTTGCTGATTGCATCGCTTGCGGTGTCGGTATGGGAGATACAAATTTCGACAAAAGCCCTCGAATTACATCTTTCGGAGTTACAGAAGCAGAGCAACCAATTCATTTAATGCAAATTAAGGTTACTGCTTTAACTGTCGTTTTGCCTCTGCATCAGCTAAATACTGATATATCGCTGTTTGACTTCGCAATTTTTTCCCTTTGGTTTCTATTTTTTGATTTTCCATGGGACTGGTAATCAATCGGGCTTTGTCGGTATCGGAAAGTTGAATTGCGATAAGATCGAGCATTTCCTGTTTCAGTTTTTTGTTTTTAATGGGCACGACGCACTCAATACGTCGGCGTAAATTGCGTTTCATCCAATCGGCCGAACCCATATACAAATCATTTTCGCCCTTGTTTCCAAACAAATACAGGCGATCGTGCTCGAGGTATCGGTCTACAATACGCCGAAGCGTTATATTTTTGCTGTATGATTTATTTGGAATAAGACAGCAGGCACCGCGCACCAAAATATCGATTTTTACGCCATTGCTACTGGCTTTATACAATGCATCAATCATAGTTGGTTCTTCCAAACCATTCATTTTTAAAAAAATATAGCCAGTACCACCCTTTTTTACAATTTCCGATTCGCGTTTTATCAAAGCTAAAAATGTTTCGACCATATTAAAACCCGGCACCAGAATATGTTTAAATTCAGGTCTTTTCGACTGGTTTTCGAGGTAGTTAAACAACTTACCAATATCGTTTACAAGAATTGGTTCAGCCGAAAAATAGCCATGATCGACATAAATTCGTGCTGTTTTTTCGTTAAAATTACCGGTACTTACGTAAGCCAGATTTTGTGGTCCAAGTGTGGAGTTTTTTCGTACAATTAATGCAATTTTGGCATGAACCTTCAGGCCGGGAATGCTGTAAATAATCCGGATTCCGGCACGGGTCATATCCTTTGCATATTGGAGATTAGCCTCTTCATCGAAGCGGGCTTTTAGTTCGACAAATACGGTCACTTTTTTGCCATTTTCGGCAGCTCTTACCAGCTCGTTCACTACGGCAGAGTTCGAAGCTACACGATATTGTGTAATTTTTATTGCTTCAACCAATGGGTCGTTGGCGGCTTCGTTCAAAAATCTAATGACATAATTGTACGATTGGTAAGGATAATGGACAAGAAAATCCTTTTTCGAAATTTCGTTCAGAAAAGAATCGGCCTTATCTACGGCCTGTAATCGAAGTGGTACCGTCGATTCATATTCGAGTTGCGGTGCCAGGGGGTTTGGAAACGAAAAGAAATCGCGGAAATTATGGATTGAACCACCAAGCACCATGTCTTCGGCACTAAGGTCGAAAGTATCGCGCAGAAATTCAACCATGTGATTTGGCATATGGTAATCGTACTGAAAACGATTTGGCAAACCAACCTCGCGATTACTGTCAATATCTTCTATGGCTTCTATAAGGTTATCGCCGGTATAATCGTCGTAATCCAGATCGGCATCGCGCGTTACTTTAATACTGTGCCACGATACCACATGGTATCCCGGGAAAATAGAACCAATTTTGCGCATTATTATATCTTCGAGAAATATAACAAAATAGCCGGATTTAGTATTTGGCAGTTCGAAGAACCGAGGAATATCGTGATCGGTAGGTACTTTTATTATGCCATACGAAGGCATTTGCACAAATTGCGGAATGCCTTTTTTATAAAACTTGATGGCAATATATAACTGTCCGGTTTTTAAAAAGGGTTTTATTCTTTTTCTTTTTAATAATACGGGCTGAAGATACGGCAAAATTACAGTGTCGAATATTTTGCCAACGAATGCCTGTTGCTCAGGACTTAGTTTATCTTTTGGCCTTATGGGAAAAATAAGATTCTTATGTAATGCGGGCACAATGCCGGTTCGGTACACATTACTGAATTCTGTGCGGTATTCCATCAGAATACGGGTAATTTCGGCAATAATCTCCTCGGGTTTTACCTTTTGCCTTAAAGGGTTTCTTTCGTCGATACCACGAATCAAATTACGGTAATAACTTACCCTTACCCTATAAAACTCTTCGAGATTATTGGAATAAATAGCCAAAAACTTTATGCGGTCGTAAAGTGGAACCGAATCGTCTTTTGCCTCCTCCAAAACCCTGTGATTGAAACTTAACCAGCTTAAATCGCGATTAAATTGTTCGAAATTTGCCATAATATGTATTATTTAGGCTCTACCCAATCTCCTTCTGTTTTTATAAGTTCAATAAGATTTGGCAATGCATCTTCTTCCGGAATATTTTTTAACACGCAGTTTTTACCTCTGTACAGCGATACTTTTCCACGGCCTGCACCAACATAGCCGTAATCGGCATCGGCCATTTCGCCGGGTCCGTTTACGATGCATCCCATAATACCAATTTTCAGATGGTTTAAATGTCCGGTCGCCTGTTTTATTCCGGCAATGGTACCTTCGAGATCGAACAACGTACGTCCGCAGCCCGGGCACGAGATAAACTCGGTTTTCACCATACGTACCCTTGCTGCCTGCAATACAGCAAAAGCCGACGAAATGCACACACCCGGTTCAACCATTGTATTTGTAATCATTAAACCATCGGCCAACCCATCAAGAAAGAGCCCGCCTGTTTCGAGTGCAGCCCCCAGTTGCATCTCTTCGGTTGAACCCGTATAGTTACGGCATACCACTACGGGGCATTGGCATCCGGCTTCGTCGAGCATTAAAATAGCTGCACGAAGCGATGCATAAACATTATCTGTATTATCGGATAACAGTACAACGGCTTTTTTGTTTTTTATTGAACCGGCGAAGGCTTCGTCTACACGGTTGGCTTCAACCAAAATTGCAAAGGTCCGATCATCAGGGGGCAAATTATCGCGATAGCTGAATACCGGAATTGCACCGGCCGTTTGACATTTACCATCGACAATTGGCGCAAGTACTTTTTTTGTGTGAACCGTAGTAAAAGCCACATCGGCAAATGGTTCGGGGCAGGCTTTGCAGGGCGATTCGGCTCCGAGTACAACCACCGGCTGCCGGGTTCCGCCAATACCAAAAACCTCAACCGTGGTGCGTTTTACATACGCAAACGGACTATAGGTTTTACCCGTAACCTTTTGAACTGTTTTTATATCGGTTAATCTATTGATGTGACGCACAATAGATCGAGCCACCGGAATCTCTTTTTCGGGCGATTCGCTCAACGATACACGAATGGTGTCGCCAATGCCATCGGCAAGTAATGCACCAATGCCTACGGCCGATTTTATGCGCCCGTCTTCGCCTTCGCCAGCTTCGGTAACACCCAAATGAAGTGGATAATACATGGCTTCGGCCTCCATTTGAGCCACCAGTAACCTTACGGTATGAACCATTACACGGGTGTTGCTGGCCTTAATCGAAATTACAATGTTGTGAAAATCTTCGGCATTAGCTATGCGCAAATATTCCATACAACTTTCGACCATGCCTTCGGGTGTGTCGCCGTATTTACTCATAATCCTGTCGCTAAGCGAACCATGGTTCACCCCAATACGTATGGCTGTATTATTTTGTCGGCAAATGTCGAGAAAAGGAACAAACTTATTGCGAATCTTTTCCACCTCGGCTTTATACTCAAGGTCGGTGTAATTTGTATCTTCGAATTTACGCACCGGATCGACAAAATTTCCCGGATTTATGCGCACTTTATCGGCATACAAGGCAGCAACTTCGGCAGCCCGTGCATTGAAATGTATGTCGGCTACAACCGGGGTATGGTATCCGGCGGCTATTAAGCCGGCTTTGATATGCTTTAGATTTTCGGCCTCTTTAACTCCCTGAGCCGTTAGCCGAACCAACTCGCCACCTGCTTCAATTATTTTTATCGATTGAGCCACACAACCTTCGGTATCGTTTGTATTGGTATTGGTCATGCTTTGAACCCTGATTGGTGCATCTCCACCCAATTTCAGGCCACCTATGGTTACCATGCCCGATTTCCGACGTTGATAAGTACTTAAATTGATTCTGAATTTTATAGTTTTCATACTGTAGCCATACTTGCAATGGCACAAATTTAGTAAATTAACCGTGTCAAATGTAACTGCATTTGAAATAATAACTCATTCAAATGTGTTTCATTTGGGTTAATTTACGTCAATAAAATAATGGAAAAGGAAGAAATAATGGTTCAATGCAATATTTGCGAACAACGTTTTGCGGTTAGTTCGCTCGAACGGTATTGCAGCAACTGCTTTGGTTGCACCGGTTGCGAGCGCTACATTTGCCCTAACTGCAACGAATTGATTATTGTGAAAGGTATTAAACCTCCTAATTGGGATTAATGAATCAGAGCCACTTTTGGTTCAAAAAAGTTACAATTTCGTACATACTTGGGGTTATTTTTTGTATACAGTATTCTAAAATTTGCCATTAAAGAAATTTTTATCCATTTTTGAACTATAAAACAACAAAAAATTGATTAAAATGATGAGATCCAGATTATGTACGTTTAAAACGATGTCAGTTTTGGCCATTTTTTTATTGAGCAGTGTAATGCTTACCGCCCAAAAACCAATAGCAAAAACAGACCTTGTGTTTGCCGAAAAAAACGGCATTGTGGCTGTTGAAGCCGAGCATTTTTACAAACAGAGTAAAACAGACAAGCGTCAATGGTACATACAGCCTTCAAAAAGTGCAAATGCGATTCAACCCGATTCGGATCCAATACATACAGATGGTGCCAGTGGCAATGCATATATTGAGATACTCCCCGATACCCGTGTTACCGCAGCCGATAAACTCATTGAAGGCGATAATTTTTCGGGAACTCCGGGTGCTGTGGCTGTGGTTCATTATAAAGTACATATCGAAAAACCAGGCCGATACTATGTTTGGGCGCGGGTATATTCGGCCGGTGCCGAGGACAATGGGCTGCATGTTGGTTTTGACGACACCTGGCCCGAACATGGCATGAGAATGCAATGGTGCGAAGGCAAAAACCAATGGACATGGGCCAGTGCACAACGTACCGAAAAAGCCCACTGCGGCGAAAAGAAAGAGATATATCTCGATATTGAGAAACCCGGGCTGCACGATATACAGTTCAGTATGCGCGAAGACGGCTTTGAGATGGATAAATTTATACTTACCACCGACAGTAACTATGTACCAAAAGAATCCGGCCCCGCATCAGTCGTGTTTTCGGGTGAAATACCCGAACCGTTTAAAGCAGGCAATACAGTAAAATCTGTATTGTATTTCGACAAACTTGTGAATACCTTGCCCGACAATAAAGCTCTGAAAGCCACCGACTTTAAAATAGATGGAACGAACTACTACAACGATAACGGCAAGTGGTTAGCCATTAATCCGGCAAAATACAAAGAAGCATCGGCCGAAATGGTATTTCCTTACGAGAGTGGCACTTACGATCTTATTTTTGCAGGCGTTGGCGAAAACGATGGTCAATCGTCGTACGTTGTAACGGTTAATGGCAAAGAGGTCGGACATTATACCGTTGCTCTGAGCAAAACCACGTTCGAAGAAGGTGTTGAATATCTCGATTTATGGGAAAGCATCAATATTAAAAAGGGCGATAAAATATCGGTAACAGCCAAAATCGGCAGTGCCGACGGTAAGGAGTTTAGTCGTGGCCGTTGGAGCGGTATTGTGGTGGCCTCGATGACGCAAGGCAAAGACGTACTCGAACATGCAAAAAACCTTGCCGATGCCCCTGCTGCGGTTCAACCGGAAAAGCAAGCAGTAGAAATGGTTCAGTCCAAAGATGGAAACGGAACTGTACAAATATCCGGCGAACTGAAACAGTGGCATAAGGTAACCCTTACGCTCGCAGGCCCCCGGGCCGACGAAGCCGATATGCGCCCAAATCCATTTACCGATTATAACATGATGGTAAAATTCACCCATGAATCGGGCTCCCCAAGTTACTCTGTTCCCGGTTATTTTGCGGCCGATGGTAACGCCGGCGAAACCGGTGCATCTGCCGGCAACAAATGGCGTGCACATCTTTCGCCCGACAAAACAGGGGTGTGGCATTATGAGATTTCGTTTAAAAAGGGCACTTTGTGTGCTGTTGCCGAAATGCCATGGTCCATTTTGGTTGAACCGTTTAATGGTGCTTCGGGATCGTTTACCGTAGCAGCTACCGACAAAACCGGCCGCGATTTCAGGGCTGCGGGCCGATTGGAATATGTGGGCAAACACCATTTGCAATTTAAAGGCACCGGCGAATATTTTTTTAAAGCAGGAACCGATGCTCCCGAAACTTTGCTGGCATACGAAGACTTCGACAACACCATTGCCCTGAAGCCAAATGTGCCATTAAAAAAGTTTGAACCGCACCTTGCCGACTACAAAGCCGGCGACCCAACCTGGAAAAATGGCAAAGGCAAAGGCATGATTGGTGCCATCAACTATTTGGCCTCAAAAGGCATAAACTCTATCTCGTTTCTTACCTACAACGCCGGTGGCGATGGCGACAATGTGTGGCCCTTTACAAGCCGCGATGCAAAATTGCATTACGACTGCTCCAAGCTCGACCAATGGGGTGTTGTTTTCGATTATGCACAGGCAAAAGGGTTATACCTTCACTTTAAAACGCAGGAAAACGAAAACGATGATAACGTAAAAGGCAAAGGGATTAACTTTATTCCCGAAGCACTCGATGGTGGCGATTTAGGCCCCGAACGGCGGTTGTACTATCGCGAACTGATTGCCAGATATGGTTATCAGCTGGCCTTAAACTGGAACCTTGGTGAGGAAAATACACAAACCGCTGAACAGGAAAAGGCAATGGCCGACTTTTTTGCTAAAAACGATCCGTATAAGCACAATATTGTACTCCACACCTTCCCCGGCGAACAGGATAAATATACAGCACTCATTGGGGAAAAATCGGCATTAACCGGCGTTTCGTTACAAAACGAATGGGATGTGGTTCATGCCAAAACATTAAAATGGGTTACCGAATCGGATAAAGCAGGTAAACCGTGGGTTGTGGCCAACGACGAACAAGGCTCTGCCGGCAAAGGCGTACCGGCCGACCCCGGCTACAAAGGCTACGATGCCGGTAAGGTAGGCTATAGTATAGAAGATGTGCGCAAACAAACATTATGGGGGAATCTGATGGCCGGAGGTGCCGGAGTGGAATATTACTTTGGTTACCAGCTCCCTGAAAACGACCTGATTTGCGAGGATTTCCGCAGCCGTGATAAGTCGTGGGACTACTGCGCTATTGCGATTAACTTTTTAAAACAGAACAAAATACCATTTTACGATATGGTTTCGGCCGATGCATTATTAGGGAAAACAGAAAAAGCCGAAGACAAATTTTGTCTGGCCAAATCCGGTGAAATGTATATGGTGTATCTGGCATACGTTCCCACATCTACACTCGACTTAACAGGCATTGACGGCACTTACGCCATTAAGTGGTTCAACCCGGCAAAAGGTGGTAAATTACAAAATGGTTCGGTAAAAACGGTAAAAGGTGGCAATATTGTTGCACTTGGCAATGCCCCAACAAAAACACCTCAGGATTGGGTGGTTATTGTAGCAAGAAAATAGCGACAAAAAGGTTGTTTAAAAAACTAAGAATAAGAATCCGGAATTGACCAATTGTTAATTCCGGATTCTTATTTATATGGGTTCAGAACCAATACAATTAAAATTAACAGGGCTGTTTTCCTACTTTTTGTTAAAATAGCGGCATGCCATTACCGCAAAATGCTGTATTTAAAATTGAAAACACTAATTTTGCGCCGGTTAAAAAATGTTGTATCTCAAACAATTGCATAGCTGCCGCGTTTAGTGTAGGCAATTAATTAGTAAGGAAGTAAATATAAAAATCATATCAAAATGAGCATTCAAAAAGCAATTTTAGTTATTCTTGATGGTTGGGGAATTGGCAACAAAGACGCTGCCGATATAATTTACAACACACCCACACCATATTACGACTATCTCACAACAACATATCCCTTTTCGCATTTACTTGCTTCGGGCGAAGATGTTGGGTTGCCCGATGGTCAGATGGGAAACAGCGAAGTTGGTCACCTTAATATTGGTGCCGGTCGTGTGGTCTATCAGGATTTGGTAAAAATAAATAAAGCCTGTCGCGAGAATACGATTAAACAAAACCCCGAAGTAGTAAAAGCATACCAATATGCCAAAGCGAATGGCAAAAAGGTGCACCTTATGGGTTTGGTATCCGATGGTGGTGTACACAGTTCGATGGATCATCTCTTTAAACTCACCGAAATTTCGGCCGATTACGGTATTGAAAACACATTTGTGCACTGCTTTATGGATGGTCGCGATACCGACCCAAAAAGTGGCAAAGGATTTCTGAAACAACTCGAAGACCATTTGGCTAAAACCACTGGTAAAATAGCTACGGTTACCGGCCGCTATTTTGCGATGGATCGCGATAAACGGTGGGATCGCGTTTCGGAGGCCTATAACGTAATGGTAAAAGGCGAAGGTGTAGCCATAACCAATGTACAGGAAGCCATGCAAGCATCGTACGACAATGGTGTTACTGACGAATTTATTAAAGCAATGGTTTGTGTTGATGCCGATGGCAAACCGGTTGGCAAAATTGAAGAGGGCGACATGGTCATCTTCTTTAACTTCCGCAACGACCGCCCGAAAGAACTTACGTTGGTGCTTACTCAGGAAGATATGCCGGAGTTTGGCATGAAAAAACTGCCCTTGTACTTTTGTACCATGACCCCTTACGATTCAAAATTCAAAGGATTAAATATCCTTTTCGATAAGGACAACGTAAATATGACATTTGGCGAGTACCTTTCGGTTAAAGGCTTAAAGCAATTACGCATTGCCGAAACTGAAAAATATGCCCATGTAACATTCTTCTTCTCTGGTGGTCGCGAAGCGGTTTTCCCCGGTGAAGAACGTATTTTGGTTAACTCACCAAAAGTGGCTACATACGATTTGCAACCCGAAATGAGCGCATACGAAGTAAAGGATAAAGTGGTAGCCGAACTCAACACCGGCACGCACGATTTTATATGTCTTAACTTTGCAAATGGCGATATGGTGGGTCATACAGGTATAAAACCAGCCATCGAAAAAGCTGTAAAAGCAGTTGACGATTGCCTTAAAGAGGTAATTGAGGCCGCCAAAGCCAATGGTTACGAAGCAGTTATCATTGCCGACCATGGTAATGCCGACAACGCCATTAATGCCGATGGTTCACCCAATACGGCTCACTCACTCAATCCGGTGCCGTTTATTTATGTTACAGAAAAACAAAATGTGAAACTTACCGCCGGCATACTTGCCGATGTGGCACCTTCGTTTTGCAAAATAATGGGCCTTGAGCAACCCGCAGAAATTACCGGGAAAAACCTTATTGAGTTTTAAGTAATATCAAAATATAACAGGCCGCTGCAAAATTGTTTGCAGCGGCTATTATTTTTACAATATGCTTCAGGTTGGAAAAACATTAATTAGCCTCGATGTACTCGAAAAGCAATTTATCTGCGATATTGGTGCTTGCCATGGGGTATGCTGCGTTGAAGGCGACAGCGGTGCCCCGGTAGAGGCCGACGAAATAGAACAAATTGAACAATCGATAGAAACAGTTTGGCCAATGCTGAGCGATGCCGCAAAAGCAGAAATTAAAGCCAATGGCACCACCTATATCGACGATGAGGGCGATACCGTAACCTCAATCATAAATGGCCGCGAATGCGTGTTTACTGTGTTTGAACCCGATGGCACCATAGGTTGTGCCTTCGAGAAAGCATGGGCAGCAGGAAAAATTCCGTTCCGTAAGCCAATTTCGTGCCACCTCTACCCTATCCGGCTCACCCAATTAAAAAATTATCTTGCCGTAAACTACAACAACTGGCATATTTGCAGCGCAGCACGGATACTTGGACGGAAAGAAGGTGTACCGGTTTATGTATTTCTTAAAGAGGCACTTATACGAAAATTTGGCGAAGATTGGTATCACGAAGTGGACCAAGCTGTAAAATCGGGAATCATCGAACAGTTTTAAGGTTTGGCCAAACACCTAAAACCTTCAAAATCACAAATTATTTGGTATATTTGTATCAAATTGATAAGATGAAACGCACTTTTCGTATGTTCATTCTCGCGCTATCGGCCATCTTACTCACAGGATGCCCGTATTCGTCGTACAATCCAATTGAAAACACGCCTTCGATGAAATTTCCACGAAACTATACCGGAATTTGGCTGTATGAGACAGACACATACAAAATTACACGTCCCAACGAATTTCACTTCAAAGCCGAAAATATTAGCGATTCGTATAATAAAGATATATACGAAGGGTTTCTGAGTAAATTAGATAAGGATATTTTTGTAAATTCAAGAAGTATTACAACAAATCAGTATCTGTTTTTTAAACTTGTGGCAATAGACGACAACAACTTCGAACTTCGTGGCGTAAGCAGCTATATTACTGATACATTTCCAAGCCAATCGGATATGAAGGATTATTTTATCCGCTACAAAAATCTGTCGTTCTTTTTCGAAAAAGAACCCATAAAATTTACGAGAGTTGTACCCAATTAAGTCACAAGCGTGCCGTTTAAATCATTATCATCCAAATACATAAGATACAAAATGAAGTATATTTCAATGATTGTGGTTTTTGTTGCTATTGCTTCAGCATGTACCAAAAAAAAAGAGTTCAGATACACCAACCCCATTCGTAATGGTATTGAGGCTGGAATACGCGATGCACAAATAATAAACGACAACGGAAAGTATTATCTTGTAGGAACATGTGCACCATTTTGGCCAAAAGATGGAAAAAATCCGGGAGTAAAAATCTACTCGTCAGACGATTTATTGAATTGGAAATTCGAAAAATTTCTGATAAACAGAAACGATATCGACAGCAACGCATGGTATCTCGATCGATTTTGGGCTCCTGAAATAGCCAAAATAGCAGATAAATACTATCTAACATTTAACTGCCGGAATGAAACCACACCGGGCAGCTTGCATGCACAGGGCTGTGGCATTGCAGTGGCCGACAATATACTTGGTCCATACGATATTATAACAAAGGACCAGCCACTGGCCAATGGCAACGATTTATCACTTTTCGAGGACACCAATGGCGAAGTATATGCATTTTGGAATGGCGATAAACGAATGAATGTTGCCAAAATAAATATGGATTCTATCAGTCTAATTCCTGAAACCTACCGGGTTATTTTTACGCCCGATTCAAATACATGGGATATGGCCGGCATAGAAGGGCCATATTGCGTAAAGCACGAAGACACCTATTATCTGTTTTACAGCTCGTGGACACGGGGCTACGAAATTGGTTATGCAAGAGCAAGTAACCCGCTTGGCCCCTGGTTCAAATATATAAATAACCCCATATACGGGGCCCAAAGCAAACCGGCATGCGCCAAAAATAACATGCGTTACACTCAATCTTCAGAGGTGCCATTTAATCAGGTGGGACATAATGCGCTGTGGAAAGGACCCGATGGCCGCTACTGGATTTCGTGCCATGGCATTGCCAAAAGCAACCCTACCCCGGCACTGATGATTGATCCTATTAACTTTGTGGATGGAAAAATTGTCGCCACCGGCCCTACATTCAACGAGCAAATCATCATTTATTAAAGGTTTTACAATAGAACGTCAGAAGCTTATATAGAGTTGTTTACCAACTTTCACGCCTCACATAGTGTTCTTAATATCAATGCATTATAAAAGTTTAACGAACTATTAATATAAAAAAAAAGAGGTGCAAAATTTACTCATTTGCACCTCAACTTTTATTTATAAACCTTAGGCCTCATAATCAATCCATGGGCTTTTAATGTCTGAACCGCATAGTCGAAATACTTACCATTGCGAAAATGAATCCAAGCATCGCGATATGGCGAATGTTCGATGATAAGTTTAAAGTCGTGAACCGGATTAAAGTGCTTGAAAGATTGTTTAAGCATTTCTTTCAACTCAGATTCATCCATATCAACCAAAAACTCATGCATATAGTTAAGCACCTCATCGTGCGAAGGGAGGTCAATACGACAATAATGAGCCCAGTCTTTATGTATAAGTTCAATTTCAGAATCAATCCAATCGTTGTCTAAAGCCAAACTAATATCGGGCAAAGATTTAATCTCTAAGGTATCTTTATTTACAAAAGCCACCAAACCTATAACCAGATTTTCGGCAATTTCTGATATTTGCAATTCACTTAACATAATAAACACATTTCTATAATCGTAAATTTACAGTTAAGTTTTGTATTTGGAAACAATGGCCGCCTTGAACACCATGAAAAAACTTTAATATTTGTAAAATTAACCTGTATCATAGTGTTTACAACAATGGTTTTTTTAAAATAATTCATTTGTCTTTGAATTTACGCCTTGATTTTCTTTAATTTGCACCGGAAAATAAAAACAAAATAATATTATGGGCGAAAATTTGGTCATTGTTGAGTCACCTGCAAAAGCAAAAACTATCGAGAAATTTCTCGGTAAGGACTTTGTTGTTAAGTCGAGCTATGGCCATATTCGGGATCTAAAGCCAAAAGATTTCAGTATAGATGTCGCCAATAATTTTGAACCGCAGTACGAGATTCCCGCTGATAAAAAGAAATTAGTTTCGGAACTAAAAGATTTAGCAACCAAAGCCAAAATGGTTTGGCTCGCGTCCGACGAGGACCGCGAAGGAGAGGCCATATCATGGCATCTGTTTCAGGCATTGAACCTGAAACCCGAAAACACAAAACGCATTGTATTTCACGAAATTACAAAAGAAGCGATATTACATGCCATACAAAATCCACGAGCTATCGATCAGAATTTGGTGGATGCCCAACAAGCCCGGCGCGTACTGGACCGTATTGTTGGGTTTGAAGTTTCGCCCATCTTGTGGCGCAAAGTAAAACCGGCACTGTCGGCAGGTCGCGTTCAGAGTGTGGCGGTAAAACTAATTGTTGACCGCGAACGCGAAATAGAACAGTTTAACGGCGAAAGTTGGTACCGAACCATCAGCCCCTTTAATGTAGTGGGTACCGATGGTCGCGAAGCGGTGCTAAAGGCCGAACTCTCTAAAAAATTTAACACCAAGGAAGAAACCATTGCATTTCTCGAATCGATAAAAGGTAAAACATTTACAATCAACGATATTGTGGTTAAACCGGCCAGAAAAACGCCACAACCGCCTTTTACAACCTCTACACTGCAACAGGAAGCCAGCCGTAAACTCGGCTTTACCGTTGCACAAACTATGATGGTTGCACAAAAGCTTTACGAATCGGGTAAAATTACCTATATGCGTACCGACTCGGTGAATTTATCGCAAATGGCCATAAATACAGCCAAAAGCGAAATCATTTCCATGGCAGGCGAGCGCTATTCAAAAAGCCGTCAGTTTACCACCTCCTCCAAAGGAGCTCAGGAAGCACATGAGGCAATAAGACCTACCTATATTAGTGCACACGAAATAGATGGCACATCGCAGGAAAAAAGACTTTACGAACTTATTTGGAAACGCACAGTGGCCAGTCAAATGGCTGATGCCGAACTGGAACGCACCACAATAAGTATAGGATTTGGAAATCCTGATATTTGGTTTGCTGCAACTGGCGAAGTGATAAAGTTCGATGGGTTTCTTAAATTGTATATAGAGTCGACCGACGATGAGCAAAACGACGATGAAACTACGCTGATACCCCCGTTAAAAGTAGGACAGAATCCGGAATTTGTTCAGGCAATTGCCACACAACGGTTCAGCCAAAAACCATACCGCTACAATGAAGCCAGTCTGGTTCGCAAACTCGAGGAACTGGGTATTGGCCGCCCGTCGACATACGCCCCAACCATTTCGACCATACAACAACGCGAATATGTGCTTAAAGAAAGCCGGCCGGGCGAACCACGTGAATTCGCAGAGCTTACATTGACAAAGAATGGCGCAATAACCGAAAAAAATAAAATAGAAAATACCGGGCAAGAAAAGAACAAACTGTTTCCTACCGATATAGGTTCGGTGGTATGCGACTTTTTGAGCGACCACTTTAAAAACATCATGTCCTACGACTTTACCGCCAAAGTCGAAGAGGAATTTGACATTATTGCCGAAGGCAAAATGGAATGGCAAAAAACCATTGGCGAATTTTATACCGGTTTTCACAACGAGGTTGTTTCGGCAAATAACGAACGAACCGAACAAAAAGTGGGCGAACGGATACTTGGGGTTCACCCCGAAACAAAACATCAGGTTTCGGTAAAGATAGGCCGGTTTGGCCCGATGGTACAAATAGGTACGGCCGACGACGAAGATAAACCTCGTTTTGCCAGCCTGCTTAAAGGACAGAGTATAAATACAATAACTCTCGAAGAAGCACTTACGCTTTTTAAATTACCGCGCGTGGTTGGTGTTTACAACGGAACCGAAATAAAAGCCAACACCGGTCGTTTTGGCCCTTACGTACAATTTGCAAAATTGTTTGTGAGCCTTACAAAAGAAGACGACCCATTTACTGTGTCGCTCGAACGCGCCATTGAATTGATAGAAAAAAAGCAGGAAGCCGAAAAACAAAAAGTGATAAAAACTTTTGCCGGAGATGAAACAATTCAGGTGCTTAACGGCCGATATGGCCCTTATATAGCCAAAGAACGCAGCAATTACAAAATTCCGAAAGGTAAAGTGCCGGCCGATTTAACACTCGAAGAGTGTCTCGAAATTATCGCTTCGCAACCGGATGCTAAACCTTCGCGCAAAGCCCCGGCAAAGGCCACATCAAAAACTAAGGCTACAGCCAAAGCGAAGGCCAAAACGCCTGCAAAGGCCAAAGGCAAACCGGCAACAAAAAAAGAGAGTTAAGATATTACAACAAATAAACTAAATTCTGAATTCCCGGTTATTACATCTGTAATTTCCGGGAATTTTTAGCAAACAACCATTTTTGCAAATGATAACAACCAATCGCACAACATTATCAAACGGATTGCGCATCGTTCACCATTTTGATGGTTCAACACCAATGGTGGCCATTAATGTAATGTACGATGTGGGATCGCGCGATGAAAATCCGGAGATGACCGGAATTGCTCATTTGTTCGAACATCTCATGTTTAGCGGTTCGGTGAACATCCCCGATTTTGACGAACCGGTTCAACTGGCGATGGGCGAAAACAATGCCTGGACCAGCACCGATCTTACCAACTACTACATCACACTTCCCGCCAACAATATCGAAACGGCACTTTGGCTCGAATCGGATCGGATGCTGTCGCTCGAATTTTCGCAAAAAAGCCTCGATGTACAACGCAAAGTGGTTGTCGAAGAGTTTAATCAAAGATATATTAACCAGCCATACGGCGATATGTCGCTGTGTATGATGCCTTTGGCCTACAAAGTGCACCCCTACCGTTGGCAGGCTATTGGTGCCGACATGAAAGGTGTAGAAACCATTAATCTCGACCAACTCCGCGAATTTTACTATTCGCATTATGCGCCAAATAATGCGGTGCTGTGCATTTGCGGTAATATTAGCAGCGACCAAGCGATTCGATTGGCAGAAAAGTGGTTTGGCCCGATTCCGCAGCGCAACATTACAACCCGTAATTTGCCCCGGGAACCGGTTCAAACAGAAGCCAGGTACTTAGAAATGACTGGTAAAGTACCACAAGATGCCATAACCAAAATGTTCCATATTTGCGATCGAAAGCACGCGAACTACTATGCTACCGATCTCATTTCCGACCTGTTTTCGCGGGGAAGTTCTTCGAGATTGTACCAGTCGCTTGTAAAAGAGCAGGAGATGTTTACCGAAATTGATGCCTCGGTATCGGGAACGCACGATGCCGGGCTGATGTATTTCAGCGGGATGGTTCACCCCGACAAAAATCCACAAAAAGCACTCGAAGCCCTAAACAACACCATTTATGCACTTTGCAGTGAAACAATTGCTTCGGCAGAACTCGAAAAAGTACTGAACAAAGTAGAAACAGAACGTATATTCGGATTATCGAACTATCTCGGAAAGGCGACACAACTGGCTCATGCCGAAATACTTGGCAACGCCAACGACCTCAATAATGAAGGCGAACACTACCGAGCTGTTACCCCCGAACATATTCGGTGTGCAGCACAACAATACCTTACAGAAAGTAACAGCAATACACTTATATATCTTCGAAAAAAATGAATACGTTAAACCGATCGCAAAAACCACTGGTATCGATCCCCACCAAATTAAATTTGCCTAAGGCCAAAGTACGCTTATTAAACAACCAAACACGTATTCATATTTTCGACGATGGTACCGAAGAAGTGGTTCGCATCGACTTTGTATTTGGTGCAAGTACCTGGCATCAATCGCAGCTTTTAGTGGCGCGATCGACCTTGCGACTTTTACGCGAAGGCACACAAACATTTGACAGTCAGTCTCTCGCCGAAAAACTCGACGGATACGGTGCTTACATCAGCTCGGGCAATTCGCATCATACTTCCACGTTTACGTTATATTGTCTGAACCGCTACTTGCCCGAATTGCTTCCTGTGGTATGCGAAATACTGTATCAGCCCACGTTTCCGGCCGATGAACTCGAAAACCTGAAAACACGCTGGATTGAGGAGTACAAAACCGAATCGGAAAAAGTACGAATTTTGGCCTCGCGAGCCTTAAACAAGGCCATTTTCGGGATACACCACCCCTATGGGGTACAAATTTGCGAAGATGATTTTAAGCACCTCGAAACCCGAATGCTGAAGGATTTCCACAACAAGTGGTATCATCCCAACAATCTGAATATTTACGTTTCGGGATATGCCAACGAAGCCACTATTGCCGAAATAGAAAAACACTTTGGTTACCAAATACCATCGGTTCTGCCCGAAATAAAACAATATACACCCGAAACGGCAACCAAAACACGTATCAACATCGAAAAAAAAGGTGCAGTGCAGGCAGGTATAAGAACCGGAGCCTTAACCATTTCGCGCCATCACCCCGATTTTCCGGCACTTTCGGTGGTTAATATGTTACTTGGCGGTTACTTTGGCAGCCGCTTAATGAAAAACATCAGAGAAGACAAAGGGTATACTTACGGCATTTCGTCGGGCATAATACCTTACAAAGAAACCGGATTATGGACCATACAAACTGAAGCTTCGGCAGATTATGTTGAAAATGTACTGGAAGAAATTAATAAAGAAATAGTTACATTGTGTAACGAACCGGTAGCATTAAGTGAACTCGAAGCTGCAACAAGATATATGTCGGGCGAGTTACTTCGTAGTTTTGATGGTCCATTTGCCGCCGCAGAAAGCTACCGTGCACTGTATGAGCAAAATCTCGATTTTGCGTATTACGACCGCGTATTAAATGAACTTCAGACTATTTCGCCCGATCGAATAGCCGATTTGGCGACTAAATATCTTAAAAATGCCAAACAGATTACCATTGTTGCGGGATAAATGAACCAAACGGTTCGAAAAAGATATACATTTGCACAAAATTTGGGATAATGAGGTTGAAGTGGTTAATTGCGAATGCAATTATTGTAGCGAGTGGGATTGTATACGGACAAAATTATCGAATGCCGATGGATTTACCACTCAATTTATCGGGCAGTTTTGGCGAACTACGGCCAAACCACTTTCATACCGGCCTGGATATTAGAACACAAGGGCGAACCGGGCAAAAAGTATTTTCTGTGGACAATGGATATCTGCAACGTGTATCCGTTTCTCCAACCGGTTACGGCAACATGCTCTATATTTCGCATCCCAATGGACAAACATCGTGCTATGGACATTTAGAGTCTTTTGCCCCACCATTGGACAGTATTATCAGGCAGTTACAATACAATGCCAAATCGTTTCGAATCGATCATATTTTTAAAACAGGGGCCATTAAAATAGGTAAAGGTCAGCTTATTGCATACAGTGGTAATACAGGAAGCAGTGGAGGACCACACCTTCATTTTGAAATACGCGACACCGAAAGCGAACATGCGCTCGACCCCGCTGCATTTGGATTTCAAGCTAACGACAAAAGAAAACCCACAATCACAGCCATTAAACTATACCCCATGCCGGGAGAAGGACTCATCAACGGGAAAAGCACACCGCTTATTCTGCCAATTTCAGATAAAGGCGGATACTACAAACTTTCGGTATCGGTTTGGGGCAAAATAGCCATTGGATTTAGTGCGGTGGACTATGTAGACGGCAACACGGCCAAATGTGCTTACACCCGTGCTGAGCTTAAAGACGAAAACGGCTCCATTTTTAAATACAATACTTCGCAAATAGCCTTTGATGAAAGCCGTTATATTAATGCCAATATCGACTATGCCGAGCTAATGACTTCGGGCAAACAATTTATATATACCTTTAAAGCCAACGAAATAAATAATTTAAGTAACGTAGAGTATGTTAAAAATAACGGCATTCTGAATATCGACGAAGAAAAATTCTTCAACTATGCATTGCATGTCTACGATTCGAAAGGGAACAGAGCCGAAGCACTTATTGCATTAAAAGGGGAGAAAAAGGATATTGCACCTGTTGAGAAAAAGGAGCCCGAACATTTAATCCGCTGTAATCTCAATCAGGAAATCAATTTTGAAGATCTGCATCTCGAATTTCCGGCCGGTACGGTCTATAACGACCTTGACCTTGAATTGGCCAAAGGCCCGAAATCGGCATTTCTCTCACCTGTTTACACCATTCATAATACAAAAGTGCCTTTGGCTAAAAACTATTTCTTGCATCTGCCAATGCCCGAGGTGAAAGATATTTCGAAAGTTTATCTGGCTGCAATCAACAGCAAGGGCGTAAAATCTGGAGGATATAAAGTAACACCATACCGGTCAACAGTGGTAGCGGCAGTAAATACATTTGGCCGTTTTGCCTTAACGCAAGACAATACAGCACCATCGGTTCAGCCAATAAATTTTGTATCGGGGAAAAATTATGCCGGAACAAAGTCCATTTCGTTCAGAATTGGCGATGGAGAAAGTGGCATAGACACTTACGAAGGGGCGATTGATGGCGAATGGGCACTATTCGAACTCGATGGAAAAACACGAACCATTAGGTATACGTTCGATAAATCGCGCTTACAAAAAGGGAAAAAGCACACTTTGGAGATAAACGTTACCGACAATTGCGGTAACACAAAATCGTACAAAGCCGGTTTTATTTGGTAAAAACCTGTTGCGATATCATTGTGCGGGTATTTAGCTCTACACGTTTAATCAAACGGAGTTTATGGGTGTATTTTCCGGTAGTTGCATCAAAAATACCTTGCTGATCGAGCAAATCGGCACGAACCGAACCCGAACAATGAATGATTTTTCCCGGCCCGGTTATTAATCCCACATGCGAAACGCGTCCATCCTCTTCCTGAAAGAAGGCCAAATCGCCGGCCTTAGCTTGTTGTACAAAAGGGACCTCTTCGCCCATAATCATTTGTTGTGCCGAATCGCGCGGCAATTCCAATCCCGAAAGCCTGTAAATAAGTTGCACAAAACCACTGCAATCCACACCAAAAACGGTTCGACCACCCCATAGATACGTACTGTTAATCCAGGAGTATGCCACTGTCATCGCAGCAAGGGGCTTCATGAATGAACCGCAAATAACCGTATTGGGGTCGTGTTGAAGTTTAAGACCCGCAGTTTCTGAGATGCCGGTAGCTGCATCGTAATTGTGAAGTAACGATCCTGCCGGAAGATACACATTGGACCCATCGGACAATTTGCTGGCAATGGCCAATGGTGCGGTGGTAACAGCCATTACATCGGCTGTTGGCTTGTCGCATTGTTCGCTTACAAAAAGATGATTGGAGGCAATAAACCCCTCGTAACCATCGTGAAGACACTCCACAAATAACCACTCACCGTTCGATTCGTGAATCATAAACCTTTCGCCAAAAAGTATTTGTGTAAGCATCTCCGAACAATGCGATCTTTCGGCCCTTACCGAAATAACGCCACACAACACTGTGCCAATTGTCATCATTTTTCCAAAATTAATATATCTTTTACCACTATTGATGCGAATATACACAAATGCCAAAACATAACCATGCCCTGAAGGATGAAAAAACCATGAGGTTCCAAAACAATTTTTGCACACAAATAATAAATTCGATTTTAAGATTAAATTAAAACCATATTTTTGTACTATATAATCAAACACGATGCATTCGACCCAGATTAAGGAATTGGCAGACACTTTCGAATTTTGCCCCAAATGCGGTTCAAGCCCATTACAAAAAGGAGGGGGCAATTCGGTAAAATGCCATAATTGCGGTTTTCACTACTATTTTAATGCATCGTGTGCCATGATTTGCGTAATTACACATCATGGTAAACTGCTTGTGGTCGAACGCGGCACCGAGCCGGCCAAGGGCACCCTCGATTTGCCGGGCGGCTTTATCGATGCCGGCGAAACACTCGAAGAAGCCACCCGCCGCGAAGTGCACGAAGAGTTAAACCTCGAAATTGATTCGATGCGTTACCTTTTTTCGGTCACCAACAAATATCCATGGAGTGGATTTTACGTACATACAACAGATATGGTAATGGAAGTTACGGTGAAAGATATACTTCCAATTACTGCGGCCGACGATGTGGCGCGCTTTTTTTGGGTTGAACCGGAAGACTTAATACCCGAATTGTTTGGCTTAACATCGGTTCAAACCGTTATAAAACAAATACTGAATAACAACAAATAACAATAGCATGATTGAATTTAAAGAACTGACGTATAACGATTTGCCAATAGTTAAAACGATTTACGAATACTATATTCAAAATTCGACCGCCACGTTTCACATTGGCGAAATTACCAACGAAGCACTGTTGGATTTTTTGCCAATCAACGAAGATCGGTACAAATCGTACCTCATCTATTTCAATAACGAAGTAGCCGGATACTGTTACATGGGGCCATACAAAAAGCGTCAGGCGTATTATCGGTCGGCCGAGGTGACCCTGTATTTGAAACCCGAATTTTGTGGCAAAGGCATAGGAAAAACCACGCTAAATTTTATTGAAGCCCTGGCTCCGGAGCGCGGCATTAAAACCCTTTTAGGGATTATTTCGGGCGACAATACCGAAAGCATTATCCTTTTTGAAAAATGCGGCTACGAAAAATGTGCCCATTTTAAAAATGTAGGCGAAAAATTCGGTAAAATCCTCGACGTGGTTGCTTACCAGAAAGAGCTGGCTTAACATAAAATGCATGCAATAGATTGTTAGATTCAAGATGTTCGACAAAACTAAGCAGGCACATATACAGTAATTTATAAAATCCATGGTTCTATATAATGCACTTAACATCAATGGTTTATAAAAACTTAACAAGCTATTGAATTGATATATAATGTGGAAAATAAAATCTAATTCTATCATATTCATACAACATAAAATAAACGTTGGTATATACCTATCAGCCAAAAATGGTTGATGGACCATGAAGATCGTAAACCCGAATTTGAAGATGTTTTGTACTTTCCCACAATTAATTGTTGCGTTATACGAAACGTACAGATTGATGAAAGAAATTGATAGGATAACAATTTAAAAATATGAGCAACAGTGTACCCACTTTTACTGAGCAAAACGAAGAACTTACCAAGCGATTGGAACTTTTGCATTCAGAATTTTTAGACCTCTTTACCCGTCACAAAGACATGGTTGAAAATGAGTCTGTTATTCTCACATCGATATATCTTGAAAAATTAGGTTGTCTTCAACTCGAATTGCTTGAAAAGCAAACCGAATCGGCTCGACTTAAAATGAAAATGAACATGATACAGGCCGCGATCAATCGGAATGAACAGCCCGATTTCGAAGCCATTGAACGAGAGATAAATGCACGTTTACAACATTATTATGCGCAGATTCAGGCTCAATCGGCCGCTCTGGATGAAGCAAAACAGGTCCTTTCTCACTTGATTTCGGACGATGAAATTCAAAAGTTAAAAGAAACTTTTCGAGTACTATGCAAAAGATTGCATCCGGATTTGAATCCAAATCAAACGGAGGAAGAAAAAGATTTGTTCATCAAAGTTAAAGCTGCTTACGATTTGCAACGATTAAGCGATCTGCAAAACATCCTTCTCTATCTGGATCATTCTAATAACGAAAAACTGAAACTCATTTCAAGTGATGAAAAAGTTGAGCGGATTAAACATCTTGAACAACAGGTTGAACGTTTAAAATCGAAAATCGACCAATTAAAACAAAGCTTTCCTTTTAGTATTAAAGCATTGATTCTCGACGAAAACTATATCGAACGCGAACAGGATGAATTGCGAATTCAGATAAAAATAGCTGAGGAAGAGATCGTTAAATATTTGTATATCATAAATATTATAGCAGATGAATAGTTCGATACTACCGGTAACTCCGGGTTTACTGGCCCTGCTGAGTAATGTTGAAAACGGTATTAGGCCATTTACGCAGGAGATCTTTTTATTGGAAATTGTGATTGCAGGCACAAGTTATTGCAATGATCTTGAATCTGTTGAGGACAAAATCATTTCGGAGAAAGTATTAACCATGAAAAGAGATCCGAAAAATAAATTCGACGAATTTGCGATTGCAATTTATTGCGACAACATTCGTATTGGATTTGTACCCGCCGATATGAATGTGGTGTGCTCCCGATTGATGGATGCAGGCAAATTGTTCTTTTGCAGAGTAGTTTCCAAAAAACGGAAAAACAATTGGCTAAAAATAAACGCCAATATTTACATGGTCGAGTAGTCTCTACTTTATAAGATGCATACATTCCCGGGTCGCCCCAAAAGCCAAGACCCATGAAAACAATAACCAAACGTGCATATTATCCATTTTTTGGCTTTATTGGTTGAACCTAAGCTACATCATTACAAAATTGATCGGCAGCATATAGCTTACATTAACCGACTTACCCCGTTGGCGGCCGGGTATCCAAAGCGGCATAGCACTTACCACACGCAAAGCTTCAGCATCAAGTATTGGGTGAACACTTTTTGCTATTGAGACATTTGTAATTGTGCCGTCGTATCGCACTACAAATTTCACATAGACCCTTCCCTGTATCCTTGATTCCTGCGCTTCATGCGGGTATCTGATATTTAAGGACAAAAAATTCATCAACATTTTATCTCCGCCGGGAAACATGGGAGGTTCCTCCACTTGCTGAAAAACCTCTACATCTTGTACCACGGTATCTGATATCTCAGCTGTAGTTTCAGGTTGTTTTATAGCAAATTTAATAGGTAGCGTCATTTTTACATTCTGTGGCTCGCCTCTTTGTTTGCCGGGTTCCCATGCCGGCATGCCTTTTACAACCCTGAGTGCTTCGGCATCGAGTAACGAATCGACACCAAGCAAAATCCCGGCATTGGCTATTTCGCCGGTTTTGGTCACCACAAAATTCACATAAACCTTTCCCTGAATATTTTTGTAATAGGCATCTTCGGGATATTGCAAATTTTCCGACAAATATTTATACATGGCTTTAGTTCCACCAACAAACTCAGGTTGTTGTTCTACCACCTGAAACAAATCCCCAATAAGTTTTTTATCGGATGAATGATGGCCCAAACCAGTAACAACAATCTCGTCAGAATCCTGAGCAAAAGAAACGCTCGGGAATAGAACCAATACAACCAACAAGGCAGATAAGAATAACACTTTCATTTTTTTCAATTTTCGTAAAACAGAATAAATAATTCGTTGCGAAAATAATGAAAATGCATCAATTACTGCCTTGTGATTGGAATGTTTTTATTCTGTTGCAGGGACTACAAGCTTAATAGTCTTCTTTCCTATAAAAGAAAAAACGACAGCATCGGAATTTTTATCCAATAACATCTTAAAGTTGCCCGATTTATCCGACATCGTGCCCTTATTGTATCCTTTTTTGGCATCGGTACTTAGTGAGATAATACTTACGCCTTGAATCGGTTTTTGCTGTGAATCAACTAATTGTCCCGAAATTTCTTTGCCTGTGGTGCTGTTGGTGTATTTGAGGTGAATAATTTTCATCACATCCTCCGAAACCAAGGGTTTTTCAGCAGATACACCCTCACCTTTGTCCGTCAATTCAAACTTTATCGGCAGCATATAGCTAACACTCACTGCTTTACCGCGTTGTTTGCCCGGAATCCAATTGGGCATGCTTTTTACCACACGCACAGCTTCGGCATCCAACAACGTACAAACACCCCTAGCAACGCTTACATCCGAAATACTTCCGGTACTGGTTACAACAAAACTAATATAAACCATCCCTTCCAATTTCTCTTTTTTTGCCTGTTCGGGATATTTAAGATTAGACCTCATAAACCTGCTAAGTTCCTCATTCCCACCAACAAATTTGGGCATCTCTTCAACCACCATAAACACCGCTTCGCCACCACTTTTCCCATTATCTAAGGCAAACATAACCGGCAATGTCATTGTGCTCGATATGCTTTGCCCGTTCTCTTGTGCAGCAACCCACTTCGGCATTATCGAAACCACCCTTAGTGCTTCGGCATCGAGTAGCGAATCGACCCCACGCTCAATGGCAACATCCTGTACCTTACCTGTTTCCGCAACCACAAATTTTACAAACACTTTGCCGCCAATACCTTTTTCCAATGCATTTTTTGGGTATTTTACATTTTGTCTCATAAATTTCATCAATTCCGCCATCCCTCCCGGAAACTGTGCGATAGATTTATGCGCATTGGCCGATTTTTCCAGTGCAAAATTTATTGGCAACGTAAATCTTACATTCACCAGCCGGCCATGATTCTTACCCGGAATCCA
Organism: Bacteroidota bacterium; assembly: GCA_003249935.1. GTDB lineage: Bacteria > Bacteroidota > Bacteroidia > Bacteroidales > UBA5342 > SZUA-561. The sequence continues at coordinate 31,520 of QKHT01000214.1, read as the reverse complement.
GCTTGGCATGCTGTTTACTACGCGCAGTGCTTCGGCGGCAAGCAATGTGTCGACTTTGTTTTTTACATGGGCATTGGTTACCCTACCAGTTTTATCGACCACAAAAGTTACCAATACGCTGCCAGTAATCCCCTGATCCCGCGCGACCTCCGGATACCTGACAGATTTTCCCAAATAATCCAATAAAGCCTTTTCTCCTCCGGGATATTCGGGTGCGGTTTCGCACGCTTCGTAAATTTTATCTTCGGGTTGAACCGGTGGCGGTGGGGGCGGAGCTAAAGGCGGAGGTGGGGGTGGTGGCGTAATATTCTGTACCGTAATACTTTGCACTTCGTTTGCAATTACATTTCCGGTAACAATGGTAAACGAGCTCCAAAAGAGAGCACCCGCAATAAGTACCGATACCATTGTATTTTTAACTGAACTATGCTTTTTCATTTTTTTAAATCGTTTGTTTGTGAGCGAATAACTAAAATTATTTCCTAACTCGAAAGTGGCACCCATTGCAGTGTAAAGCAACGCCTTACAATATTCAGGACGCGAAATACCAGATGAAATAACGCCCCTGTCGGCCAAAAATTCGTGGTTCTCGCGAATGGCATGGCGAAGCAACCAAACCATTGGATTGAACCACTGAATAATGAGCAACGGTTCGTACAATAATATATCTATTGAATGACGCTGCCGGATATGTACTGCTTCGTGCTTAACAATTACACGAAACATATTACTCTCACGCGTAGCCTTATCGATATAAATAGTGCGGATAAACGAAAAGGGTTTAAACAATTGGTCGACAATTTTTAAACGGAATCCTTCGTAACGTTCAATCACGCCGGTTCGGGCCAATACCGAAAACAGCTTGAGCGACCAGAGAAAACGGACAAACAACACAACAAAACCGAAAAAATAGAGATAATTTAATGTTGCAAAACGACTTAAAAACGGAACAAGGCTATTGTCCACTACCGTGTGGTAGCTTGCCACACTACTTATAACAACCTCGTCGAGTAAAAGTACGGCGTACACTGTATCGGCATTACCGGCAGTAATATCGGTTCGTAAAAACGGTACAACTGCCGAAAACAGCGCACCGAACAGTAAGTACCACCGGTTAAAACCAGGCGACGACCACCATCTGAACAACCCAAAATAGAGCACGGCCACTGCAGTGGCGCACAATACCGACTCTGCCAGATACTGTATAACCGTTGTCATTTTATTCCTCTTTTAAATCGTTTTTTATCTCTTGCATCATTAGCTCCAAATCGTGCAGATCCATCTTTTGATCTCGAGCAAAAAAGGAAACCAGCTCTTTAAAAGAATTTCCGAAATAGCCTCCCAAAAAGTTCTGCATATACTTCCGGGTGTAATCGGGTTTCGAAATCAATGGCAGATAAATGTATCCGCGACCAAAAGCTTCGTGGCCAACAAATCCTTTGGTTTCAAGAATCCGAACTATGGTAGATACGGTATTCACAGCAGGCTTCGGATGGGGCATTTCGGCCAAAATATCCTTTACCGTTGTCTTTTGTTTATCCCATATCACCTGCATTACCTGTTCTTCGGCTTTTGTTAAATCTTTCATATTATTGCTTCAACTAATATTATAGTTCAAATGTATAACTAATATTTTAGTTCGAATGCAATTTTTTATATGTTTAAAAACATATTTCGCATTTAACACTTGATAAAGTGTTAAAACACAACTATCTTTATATTTCGATCAGGAGAGAAATGATAAAATTGTTGTTTATATTTTGTATCATCACATTATTGATGGTAGCGTGCGAATCGGCCGAAGAAGGGCCCGGTGCACCACGTATGCTCTTCCTCGAAATAGAAACTGAATACAGGCAGGCCGAAGACATTACCATTGCCCGTGCCAGAATACATCGCGATGTAGCCGACGGTCAGGTCGTGTCGATGATTAACGATGTACAAATGATTCTCAATTATTTGCCGATGCCGCTCAATAACAGTGAACGGAGGCCGACCTATAATAAAGTATTTAAATCGAAAGAAAAAGTGCTTGAATACCGTATGAACGATAGATATGGCGGTGCATATTTTAACATTGCAATGATAGACGATGCAGAGACCGCAGAATTTTCGGTGCTACCCGACACCATTAACCGTTTCGAACCGCTGCAATTTGAATGGAAAGGTTCCGCACTAAAAGAAAACGAAACACTTGTGCTTAAAGTTTACCAGAACGATACCATAAGATTTAAGTCTGAAATAGCACCGGAAAGCAGCCACAGCCTGCAACTCCCGGTTCAAACCACCAAACTTTTAAAACATGGTTCGGCCCGGTTTATACTCGAAAGAACCACCACCCAACGCATGATTTGCCCACCCACAGCCGGTGGCATACAGCGTATTATACGCTCTACCGGTAATGTGGATGTGTATGTAAAATAATATTATTTTGTTTAATCCCGGAATATTTCGGCATCTAACGGATATCTCAGGTTTTCGGTGGTTAGAAGAATGGCCTTTACCGACCCAACTTTTATTTCCGATTCGATAAGTACAGGTAAGTGGTTTCTATCGTCGGTTACATAAATATTCATTCCTTCGCCACCTTTAAATACCGAACCTTCTTTTAGCATAGGCGAAAACTGAATTACACGAAAACGCCTGCCACCCGGTAATTTAACTACGGTTTTTCCTTTATACTTAATATACATGTTGTAAATACCATTGTCGATGGTAAGATTGAGCGGCAACTTTTGACCGAGCGTAAACAAATCGAAATTGTATTCGCGTATTTGATATATAGCAGAGAGAATATCGAACGTATTGGCAGGCATTGCAATAAGCGTATCCCTTGCATCTCGTGTTTTGGTTTTCTTCCAGCCCAGAATATTTTTTTTATGATGGTCGAAACTATACCGTTCGACATCGTAATAAGAGCCTTCGAAGGTGGCCTTTCGCGCATAAATGGGCAACAGGTTATTTTTGGATACCACACTCGAAACCGTATCGCGTACCTTAAAAAACATATCGTACTTTTTGTATGTACTGCCAATGGCTTTAAACAGATAGGCATTGGAGTCGTAGGGCGCATCGTTGACGGTAAATTCTACCAAACCGGCATTTACCCAAATGAAACCCCAGTTATACGATGCATGATACACAACTTTTTCGCCCGTTTGAAACTTTACGGGCGACGCTGCAAGTGCCACTATTTGCGACAAAACCAACAGGATGAAGCTTATTTTTTTCATTTTCGAATTAACCATAAGATGATACTTAAAACAATACTTGCAATAACCGAAGTAACAATAGGAAAGTAAAATGTAGTTTGTCCTCTTTTTATAAGAATATCTCCCGGCAGTTTACCTACATTTAGCTTAGCCAGCCAGGGCCACAAAACGGCTATAACAATAAGGCCTATACCTGCAATAAACAGATATTTTCTTAAATTTTCCACTAATTCTCCTTTTCCGACTTAACTTTCCGGAGTTTGGCGGGTTTTTGGTCCAGCACCGGTAATTCGGTAATGTCCCACACCTCGTCGTAACTCCAGTTACCTCTTGTATCAAAACTCTTGCCAAAGTATAAAACAGTTTCGGGCTGCAATTGTTGACGGTAATCGCCGGTATCCCAAACCCCGTTGTTATTGGTATCGAGAATTATACGGGCATAATAGGTTCCCGGGTCGAGCAGGTTAAACTGAACCAAAGGTTTACCGGATGTAACTATTTGACTGCGAATTGGTTTGTCGTCGGCCCCCAGTATTTGCAGAATACCATTGGAGGTAAGATGTTTCAGACTAAATTTGAGCGAACAGTAATCGCTGACTTTTTTTATATTGAGTGTAAGGTCTAATTTGCTTGAACATAACCCATATATTGATTTAAGTGCACCACTATCGAGCTGGGTTTTATACGTAAGGCCCGGTTTAAAAACGGTATAAACGGCCATTTCGCGGGAGTAGAGTGTATCGCCGGTTATTGTTACAGGCAAGGGCGTTTTAAGCGTATCGGTAGATAAAAAAATTCTGAACGACTGCATATCGGCCGAAAGTAGTGGTTCGGCCAAAGAAAAACGGAGAAAATTGTCGCCGGGTGGCAAGGTAGTAGAAAACAGGTTTTTAACTTCGTATTCGGGGGCCTGATTCGCCAAATCCTTATCCTTATTTTTCTTAGCAACTTTTGGTCGGCGGTAATTGAATGGTAAAGTATCCTCGCGCCATTGCAGGTTGAAAAGCGAATCGGTGGCTTGGTAGCGGCAAATAAGCTCAAGTGAATCGTTGTTATAAACAGTACTGTCGGTAATCCAAACAGAAACCGTATCGCCTGTGATCGATGGTTCGTACAAAAACGGTGTGGAAGTTAATGAATCGACAAATCTGAGCCTCATTTTGTCGCCGATGTGATTACTAAAATAAAACCCCATTTGATAGGGTTTTGGCCTATCTTTTTTTATTAATCGCTGCTGACGGTCTTTTTCGACAAAACTGAACAGGAGCAGACTATCGGGTTTAAAGAGCAGGGTATCCCGAAAAACAACAGAGTCTATGGTTATCGAGTCTTTAAATACGGTATCGGGCCATGCAGCGATGGTATGAAACGGCTTAAAAATGGTATCGGAAAAAGCGATTTCTTCGCCTGGCTGATCGAACCGATAGTTTACCACCATTTCTTTGAGTCCCCGAATTTTGTATTGGCCTTCGCTTATATTGCGTACAATAAAGTGACCTTTATCGTCGGTGCGGGCAATACGCACCGGCACATCGTTAGTAAATGCTGTATCGCTTAAATTGCGGTATAAACCAATGGTGGCATTTTTTACCGGATTGAGGTTGCCGGCATTTAATAAAAACCCCGAAACCATAAGGGTGTCGATTACATTACCTGTTGCAAACGAAAAGGCATAGTTTTGCAGCACATTACCCTCGTTATTATCTACAATGGCATTACCAAAGTACAGCGTATACGTTGTATTTGGTTGCAAATCGTTATTTAAATCGATGCTCAGTACTTTTCCCAAAGCCTTAACAACCGGCTCCCTGAGCAAAGGGGGAGAAACCACAAAATTCTTGTTAAGATCCTTTAATACAACTAATTCGTTAAAGGTTAAAAGTACTTTTCGTCCCGTAAAATTGAGCGCATTCATCGCAGGTTCACTTTTAACAACATAAGGTGGTTCAATATCTTTAGGCCCTCCGTCGGGGTTGCCCACATTTGCACACGAAAAGGCTGTAAAAGCCATAACCATATAGATTAAATACCGCATTATATCACCAAATTGGATTAAACAGGGCAAAGGTAGAAAAAGCTGTGCACATTACCACATCACAGCAGGCTTATTGTATTTGATTCCTATATTGTTAAGCGGGATCCCAAAAACAATACAAACGTTATGGTTATCCATAAAAACAGAACAACATCGAACCAACCGCCAAACAAAAAAGCTATATTTGCAGTTGAACCGAAATAAAACATGGTTCATAACCTGAAAATCAGTTTTTGATTGATACTAATGCTCTTGAGAATTTAAACAGAACATTGTCCGGCACGGTTATATTCCATAAAAAGTTTGTCGGGTTTAAATTCTCAGAAAGCAGGAGGAATAAAATAAATAAGAAGCACAGCGTATGTCGTTATATACACCAAAGGAATTAGATTATATTAACAGCGAATTCGAGCGCATGTTGGCCGTATATATGCAATCGAATCCCAATGGCAACGAGGATGTAGTACGGCGGGCTTATGCATTTGCATTGGATGCCCATAACGGTATGCGGCGAAGATCGGGTGAACCTTATATTTTCCATCCGATATCGGTGGCGATGATTGTAGCTAACGAAATTGGCCTTGGTGCCACCTCTATTTCGTGTGCACTGTTGCACGATGTAGTAGAAGATACGCAACACACCTCGGAAGAAATTGAAGCCCTTTTTGGAAAAAAAATTGCATCCATTGTTTCGGGACTTACAAAACTTAAGGGTGCGACCACCTTTCAGGAAAAATCGTTACAGGCAGAGAATTTCAAAAAGCTGCTGCTTACCATGAGCGAAGACATACGGGTTATTCTGATAAAAATTGCCGACCGTTTGCATAACATGCGCACGTTGGAATCGATGCCGGCCCGAAAACAATATCGCATTGCGGCCGAAACGCTTTATATTTATGCACCATTGGCTCACCGGCTCGGACTTTTCAACATTAAACAAGAACTTGAGGATTTGGCTTTCAGATATGAACAACCCGAGGCCTATCTCTCAATTTTTAATACGCTTGAGGAGGCACACACGAAACGCGACGAACTGTTTAATCGGTTTTCGGAACCAATAAAAACCAAACTAAACAGTCTCGGCATTGAGTTTGAGATTAAACACCGGTTGAAATCGGTTTACAGTATATACCGTAAAATGCAGGAGAAGAATGTTACAATTGACAGCATTTTCGATATTACAGCCACACGTATTATTTTTGAACCTCAACCTAACATTGCAGAAAAGACCCAATGCTGGAATATTTATTCGGCCATAACCGATATTTACCGTCCGCGCCCCGATAGGCTGCGTGACTGGGTTAGTACACCCAAAGCCAATGGGTACGAAGCATTGCACTCTACGGTGATGGGACCCGATGGCCTTTGGTTTGAGGTTCAGATAAGAAGCCGGCGGATGGATGAAATTGCCGAAAAAGGATATGCCGCACATTGGAAATATAAATCGGATACCGATGCAAACGCCAAAGAAAATGAACTTGAAAGATGGCTCAAGCGGTTGAGGGAATTTTTAGACAATCCTCAAGCCGATGCGATAGAGTTTTTGGATGACTTTAAAACCAATTTGTTTGCTACCGAAATAATGGTGTTTACCCCAAAAGGAGAAATGAAGACGATGCCAACCGGCAGTACCATTCTCGACCTTGCATATGAAATTCATACGCATCTCGGCACACATTGTATTGGCGGCAAGGTAAACCATAAAACCGTAGGACTATCGTATAAACTACAAAGTGGTGATCAGGTAGAAATACTAACCTCGACCAAACAGCAGCCCCGCGAGGAATGGCTCGATTTTGTTGTTACTGCACGTGCGAAAGCCAAGCTGAAAGATGCGTTCAGAGATGTAAGACGCACCGTAATAAAAGCAGGCGAGCTAATACTTCAGGATACACTAACAAAACTAAATCTTACCGATAATTCGCCAACAATGAAAACGTTGCTGGCTCATTTCAAAATTCAAAAGCGCGAAGAATTATTGTTTTTAATTGGCAAAGAGAAGATTGACATGGCAGAAATAAATCATCTGTTTATTCAGTCCAAGCCCGACCGTACACTCAGCCAGCGACTATTTTCGGCTTTTGCCCGATCGGACAAAAAGGTTCAGCCAAACAAAAAACCGGGCATCACACCGGGCAATCGCGAAGCCATAGTTATTTCCGACGATACATCTGTTTTTAGTTTCAAGGTAGCCGCTTGTTGCAATCCAATTCCCGGCGATCCGGTTATTGCCTATTTCGATGAACAGGATCAATTGATACTTCACCACCGCAAATGCGATCAGGCCATTGAATTACTGGCCACTTACGGCAATCGGACGACCGATGCAATTTGGACTTCGCACAAGATAAATGCTTATGTAGGAACTATAAAAATTGACGGTTTGGACAGGGTAGGTATGCTGAACGATATTTCGGCGGCCATTAGTGGTACAGAAAAGGTTAACATGCGTTCGGTTCATATCGAAACCGATAATGGTTCGTTTACAGGCACTATTTCACTTTCGGTTTTCGACACTGGTGCACTGAATGGTATTATTAAAAAACTCTTAGCGGTAAAAGGGATTCAGTCGGTAGCACGTATTGGCCATAATAACGGTAGTACATTGTAACTAAAACCTGATGCTCAAATTAAGCAATGGTGTAAAGGGGATGGCTTCGGAATAGAGGTTGATAACGGCATTGTTGTTTTTAGATACACGAATGTTGTTTTCGTATTTAATGTTAATATCGTTGGTGATATTAAGCAGCGACAAACCTCCCTCGAAAATAAAATTCCTTTTCACTTTCCGGTAATTCAGGGCTACATCCAATCTTTTATAATTGTGGTAATCAACTTTGCGCGGTGCGATAGTTGTTTCAAATAATTTGGGATAAATTATTGTGCCGGGATCGGGAATTCCGGTGCCATAGACGTAAGCAGCCGATAATGAAAAGGATCCTGAGCGGCATATGGCTGCTGTTTTTACTTCGTGACGCTGGTTATGGATTGCCGGCCGGTATTCGCCGGGGTTCATATACCCAAAATGCTCTTCGGAATTGGATAGCGAATAGCTAATCCAGGCGGTTAAAGGCCCGTGTTCGCCTTTTATACACATATCCAGCCCCCGGCTAATACTGTTGCCGTTGTACTGACTTTGAAAATCGGGATAACGCAGAATACGGATTAACCCGTCGGTTTGTTTTACATACCCCTCTAACACGGCCGAAAATCCCGCTTTGGTAAAATTCCAACCGGCTACATAATGGTTAGATGAAAGAACCGGTACAAATTTGTTATCGCTAAGGTTCCACACATACCTTATATTTCCCAAATCGTCGACAATGGGTGTGTGCGATGTAAACTGGTGATACCGACCGTATGCCACATTTAAGATACTGTTTTTCCCGGTTTTAACAGACAATGATACACGGGGTTGCAAAAATATTTTGTTAGCAATAGCTGCATAATTGGCACGTAAACCTGTTTCGATGGTAACCGGAATAAAGGTTTTGGTCGTATATTCCTGCGAAATATAACCGGCAAAAATGGCCGACCTGGCGTTTCTGTTCAGGTCGAAAGAGCTAAGCGAAGTAATGTCCAAATAGAGCAGATAACGTTCAAATTCGACACCTGATTCAAATTTAAATCCCTGTTGCGAAATGTGTTTATTCTTCAGCTTTATCGAAAAATCGTGAATTACATTGTTCGATTGTTCATTAATACTGTCTGTGGTGCTTACATTTTGAGCCTGAGAAAACACATTCGAAAATTTAGTATTACTTATCATAAGGTTCGAAATGAACCCGTTACTAAAGGTTCTGCCCCAAAACAATGCGACACCATTCTGTTTGTTTACTTCATTACCCGATGATGTATGAAAATTTGCGGGGTTTTTTTCGACTAACTCGTTGATATTGTAAGCAAAATTATCGCCACTGCCAAAAGCCGAAAGATAAAACATATTATGGGCACTATCCCGGTGCGAAACTTTGAAGTTGAGATCGTTAAAATTATAATCGGGATAAATATTAACCGTACTTTGATTTTGACCTCTACCTTCTGTAAACTTTTCAGCAATGGGGTTGTACAGATTATAATAAGTTTTTCGGAACGCCACATAAGCCGAAGTGAACTTGGAAACCGGCACCGAAATCAGTCCGGTTGCCGTGGTATTATTGATATTTACCAACTTTTCGGTGCGGGTATAATTGCCATCTATGCCGGTAATATCCACCACACCGCCTACTTTATCGCCGTTTTCGACACCATAACCGCCTTTAAGCACCTTAATGTATTTGGCTGTGTTTGGGTTTATTATGGAGATATTGTCGTTAAAATTCTTTAGTCCGTAAAGTGTAATACCATCGAATTTTACCTCACTATGCCCGCTATAACTACCCCATATAACCAAATCCTGCGACAATTCTCCGGCGGCCATAATACCCGGCTGAAGCCTGAGGATGTTAAACAGAGCATCTTGGCCGCCGCCGGGCAAAGCACTACTTACTTTTTGGTTAAGTTGCATTTCGCCGGCCAAAGGCCCTGCCACCGGCCCCACATGGCTCAGCACCGTTATTTCGCTGAGTTGGGTTTGCAGCGGACTAAGTTTAATAATTACACCGGGTTGCATTATAAGCGTGGTATCCAATGGCTTATAACCAAGATAGGTAGCTGTAACCCCAACCGGACCCGCATTATCGGCCAAAAATGAAAATGCCCCGCGTACATCGGAATTAAGCGAAGTTTGGGATGTTTGTATATGCGTAAATGGCAATACCTCGCCCGAAACATTATCGACCACCAGACCCGAACACAGGTATTTTGGCTGAACCCGGTGTTGAAGGATGAGGTATACATCACCGGTTCGTTCAATAGCCAAAGGAAAATTTTGGATTACAAAACGAAGTGCTTCGTCGGGCGAACTAAAATTGCCATGGCAGGTAACTTTGTACTGAGACAATTGCCTGTCGTTAAATGAAACTTGTAAATGGCCCTCTTTACAAATTTTCATCACCACATCGCTCAGTAATGCCTCGTTTTCATCAATTCGCACAGCCTGACCCGAAACAACAAAACAACCGAAAAAATAGACCCAAACGAGCCACAATCTGAGCATATGATTACTTGTACCCAATAATAAACTCACCTTTCGATTTTTGAACAAATGTAAGATTGAATGGCTTACATACCAAATTTAAGGTTTCGGCCACATCGCGCTGCCGTGTAAAGCTGCCGGAATATCGCATTGTGTCGGCAATTTGGAGGTCTATTTTTACATTATACACTTCGGCAAGGTTTTCGAAAACTTTGCCGATAGGTTCAGAGGTAAACGTGAATAATGCCGGGTGCAGATTATCGCTACATGCCGGTTCAGCATTGGTTACCTTTATCTTGCCATGCTCTATTACCGCCTGCTGGTTTGGCAGTAGAATTACATTGCCGGCAGTGCTGTTGTATACCGACACTTTTCCGGTGATACAGAGCACACTATAAACATCCGGTTTACTGTTAATTGTGAAACTGGTTCCAAGCACTTTGGTTACTCCGTTATGCGATTTTACCTCGAACCGATTACCTTTTACAACCGAAAAATAGGCCTTGCCCCTTAGTGTGAGCCGCCGTGAAATATTCCACCAGAGCGGATAGTATTGCAGTTCGGCATCTGCCGACAATCTGGCTTCGGATCCATCGGGCAGCGTAACAGCATAGCCATTATTATTTGATACCACGGTTACCCGATAGGTTTTCATAACAGACGGAATGCCAAACATAATAACCATTACAGCGGCAATACGCAGCAAATGGTTATTAAATCGTTTAAGTTGAACCACTTTGGTCGCCGTTTCGTCGTTGATTCGTGCTTCCACAAAGGCCCATGCATCGACGGGGGTTTTGGTAAAGCCAATATCCGCCTTGCCAAGCAAGGTATCGACCTTTTCCATAATATTATGTTTGTTTTCGCTGTTCATCTTTGAGGTGGTATATCTGTTTAACCAAATGTTGCTATTTATAATTTAAAACTTTTCGAAGTGTGTTCAAGGCAACGGACATTCTTTTTTCCACTGCTTTTACGCTTATATCCAGCCTTTCGGCTATTTCGTTATATTTTAGTTCTTCATGGCGGCTCATTAAAAACACAACCCGTTGGTTTTCGGGCAGGTTCTCCAGAGCCTTTTCAATCATAATTTTAAGTTCGTGATGTTCGAGAATATTTTCGGGCGATTCGCCATTCCCATTTTCGCCTAATTTGAGCGTTATTCCCTGAAATACTTTTTGCCTTCGTGTTTGACTCACAAAATTGTCGGAAGCCATTTTATACAGCAATCCCTTTATGTTATCGTTGGTTATGTTTGCCCGCTTTTCCCATAACCGTATAAACGCCTCTTGTGCCACATCGGTCGACAAAGCTTCGTCGCCACTTCGATAGTAAATAAACCTTCGTATTTCGTCGAAGTATTTATCAAACAATTTCTTAAACTCTGGTTGCGTCACTTTCGTTTCAGTTTTGTAACCATTATAATCATCGGACTTTGTCTCCACGCCTACCAACTCCCCTGCCAGTTACAGTAGTATACCGCATAGCATTGGTTCGACCCTACTTTTTAAGTGTGTTAAGTTACCATAAATTACAGCGTCGGACACCATGATTTAAATAAAGGATTGAGCCAAAAACAAATTGAGGTTTTGCTATTTCCGGAAACACCGGAACTGAAAACCTCAACTTCTTATTGCAAAACAGTTTACGAAGAATTATTAACCCGTAATTTTGGTTGAACCCTTTACAAAGTTATACCGCACCAAAGGCCGTAATCCCTACTGTCTGTTAAAAAAATAATGGGCATTTTTATTTTACCAATGCCGATATAGCCTTGAATTTGTCGCCACCGGCTTTGCCAAGTAATTCGAACAGAATAGATTCCGTTGTAGAGAGCGTGGCACCTTCCTTCATCATTCTTTTCAAAGCATATTTTTTATCGAACGGATGGCGCGATGCGATACAATCTACCGCCACAACCACTTCGAAACCAAGGTCAACAAGGTCGGTTACCGTTTGCAATACGCAAACATGGCTTTCGATACCAGCCACAATGACCGTATTTTTACCCAGTTGATTCAGTTTCACATCCACCGCAGGTTCGCCGCAACAACTAAATGTTGTTTTTTCGGTAAATTCAAAATCGCTGTATAAACCTTTTACTTCGGCCACTGTATCGCCCAATCCACGGGTGTATTGTTGGGTGAACACGCTTGGAATTTCGAGGATTTGCAACCCTTTGAGCAATTTAATGGTGTTAGCCAAAAGTTGACCGTTTTCGCTCATGGCAGGCAATAATCGCTCTTGTACGTCGATGATTAATGCCGCTGTATGTTCTGCATTGATTCGCATAATTACATTTTTTACAGCAAAGTTATTGATTTCTACCGTGAAAAAAGCCACATTGAACTTCGATAACAATATATTTGTAAAAAAAACGGCATTGAAAACATTTGAAGCCCATAGCAACAATCGAAACAACAATCTCAATATCATACGATTAACAATGGCATTAGCCGTGCTTTTTAGCCATACGTGGCCGGTATTGTATGGCGTTGAGGATACAGAACCTTTAAAACGTATTTTTGGCGTAACCTTTGGTCATGTAGCGGTTAATGTGTTTTTTGTCATCTCGGGATTTTTGGTGAGCCGCAGCTTGTGGTTCAACCAAAATATATTGATTTTTGCCCGAAACCGTGTGCTGAGAATTTACCCTGCTCTATGGATTTGTCTGGTGGTCATGACCCTTTTATCATTGTTTATCTCAACCATTCCGATGGACGTTTTTTTCACTAACCGTTCATTTTACGCTTATATGTTCCGGCATGGTTCGCTCCTTAACAAAGAGATGAACCCTGTTATCGAAGGGTTGTTTACTTATAATCCTATACCTTTTGCCAATGCATCGTTGTGGACATTGCCCCGGGAAATGATGATGTATGCCACATTGCCCATTGTTTTCGCGACAGATTTCATGAAAAAAAACAAAGTTTTTTTGGTGCTTTTTGTTGCTATTAATATTGCTTGTTTTTGGTTGAACCACAAGGCCTCGGCCCGTTTTGTTTCATATTTTTACTGGGGGGTGTTTTTTGCAAAGTTTGCCGGACAAGTGCCTTTGAACCGATATTTAGCCATAGGTTCGGCCATCATATTTATGGTGTTGCTTAGGTTGCAATACCATATACTCCTGGCACCGTTTCTGGCTTATACTACACTTTTTGTGGCCTTTACCCCATTCGGGCTACCGGTATGGTTCAGCCAAAAAACCGATATTTCGTACGGCACTTATTTGTATGCATTTCCGGTTCAGCAAACAGTGTTTCTTTTGGGCCTTACGCGGTTTGGTTTGCATTTGTTGGTGTCGGTGGTGGTTACGCTTTTTCTGGCTACACTTTCGTGGCACTTTATCGAAAAGCCGGCACTGGCACTAAAAAAAGGCTGGCCCCAAAAGAGAACCAGCCTTCGCAATACATTGTAATGCTATGTTTTACATGCCTTTATAAAAGGCTTCGTTGCGTTCGATGTCGGGCATTAATTTGCCATTGTTCCATTTTACAGCAACAACGGCAGGCCTACAGGTTACTGGAAAAGTTTTGCCACGTTCGCCACGCGGATTGAAGAACGTGGTACTCCACCATTCGCCGGCAGGGTCCTGAAACAGGTTGTTGTGCCCGCCTTCGAGAATGGCCGGGTAACGTTTGCCATAAGGACCATAAATATTATCGGCTTCGGCCACAACCACATCGTAGCTATGTACTTCCTTGCCTTGGTTTTCGCCATCGCGGTTGTATTTGTACGAACCGTCCTTTTGTTTTATGCTCCACACGGTTTGTAAAAGCTGGTATTTGCCGTTGTTTTTAGACAGATATACCCCCTCGATGTAGGGCTCGGGCTTATAAGGTGTTTCAACGAATTTTTTAAAGGGCTCGGCAATATCGCTCAAATCCGGTTTCATTTTGGCAATATAATGGTTATGCCCAACGGCATATACATCGCCATTGTCGTCTTCGAACAAACTAAGGTCGATATTCGGAAACAGTGGACCGCTTTGATTACCTTCGATATTTACATAAGGCCCTTCGGGATTGCCCGATGTACTTTTGAGTATAAATGACCCCGCGCCTCCATTTTGGCACGCTGCAATAAGCCATTGTTTTTTACTTTTGATGTAATGCAATTCCGGTGCCCACAAAGCGCGATAGATCGAGTCGAGCGGATCGTTATTGACCGATTTTGCCTTGGGCTTAACAGGTTTACCTGTTTTTTGCCAAGTTGCATCTTTTTGATACGACCAGATTAGCCCGCGCGATTCCCAATTTTTCATATCTTTAGATCGCCAGAGATAAATCCCATCGTTCCAGTCCCAGCAATGCACCTGCCCCGGAAAGGTTCGCCCCGGAGTGGCGGTTGTTCCAATAAGATAATAGTACCCGTTGTCGCCATACATTACAAAAGCGTCGCGCATCCACTCGTTTAAAATTGGTTTTACACATGGTGGTACAGTAAGTAATTTGCTGCCAACCGGAGCATACGCATCGCTTATCTGAGCCTTGCAACCATTAATGGTTAATGCACTGAAAATAAGAAGTGAAAAGACTAATTTATGTTTCATTGTTAAATAATTATTTTTCTTGTAATGACTTTATTATCAATAGTTTTAATTTTTACAATATACAGATTGTGATTCAATTCATTTATTTTTAACTGCTTGCTGCCAACCATTTCACCAAATTGACAGATTTTACAGCCGCGTTGATTATAAACTTCCACCGTATACGGCATGGAAGATGCAGTTTTAATCGTTAGTTTTTGGTTTACTGCCACTACTTCAAAATCGCTGTTTACTTGATTTGTTGCAATCACATTTGTCGAAATTTCGGACACATCCATTAAGGTGTTTTGGTAGCACATTATGCCGTTAAAGGTACAGTTGGCGGTATTGGCCGCCAAAGCCACTCCCGATGCCGGAAATGCGCCATTAACAACAGCAAGTGGTTCATTATTATAAAAAAGCTGAAGCCGATTTCCGGTTCGAACCGAGCGAAAGAAGAAGGTGGAGGGTTGATCTACCGTGACTTCAATATCATAAGGCCGGCATGGTGTTGCACCATTTTGCGTAATTACAACCCTGAATTCGGATGTAACTACGGGATCGAAAGTGATGGTATTGTATTCCGAGAATTTTTGAGCTCTACCATACTGATTGGTCACAGTTTGCCAGAGGCCCTTGCTGTTTTTATACTGAACCGCTACTTTTTGTGGCAAGCCGAAAGTGGCTGTAAGAAACGGATAGCTACCTTCCATCCACAGTATAGCGATTTGCGATATTTTGCTTTCGCCTTTCAGTTTGTACCTGTATACCGGCGGTGGTGTACCATTGTATGTGGCATCCAGTTCATGTCCACGCATTACTTTGGTGGCAAGCGGCAGCGTTTGTGTATCGAAAATGGCACCTTGTACCTTACCCGACACGACCCAACTATTGCGTTTTGTATCGAAAGATGCCTTAACAAAGTTATCGGCATTGGTATAAACCGGAAAAATATTAACGACATTGGTATCGGTAATGTATTTCAGATCGACATTACATTCGAAATTGTAATTGGTAAGAAAATCGCCTTTCGTTATAATGTTTGTGGTTGTATTGGTGTCTATTGGCGACAATCCATTTTCGGAAACGCTCCATTTTTCCTCAACATTATCCCAGCCTGTAATATTTTTATCCCACTCATCCCAGCCTTTTGTCATGGTAAGATGCTCAAACACGGCTTGTTTTCCCGATTGAAATATACCGGTTTTCATCGCATCGGCCGATGGCAACAAAACATCAGAATCTTTTGTGAGCAAGAAATGATCGAGCCAAATTGATAAATGTGTACCGTTGCGGTAAGCCCTCAGTTCGTGAATAGCGGGAGTCGTTTCCTGAAGGAAGGTATTGGGTTCAAAAAACATAAAATTATCGGGAAGTGCAAACGTTTTTGTATTTAAAACCGAATCGGTTAGTGTGCGTACAGCCCAGGTATTGTTCTTTCGGGAAATAACGACCGATACATTGTTGCGTTCGTTGGCATACGCTACAAACAGCCCCGCATTAGCGTCAATCAATTTTGGCAGTGAAAATGATACTTCGATAAAATAATTACCGGTTTTGCCTTTGGTAATGACTTGCGAATAATCACTTTGTGGTAGCAGCTTATCGGCCGATACCTTCCAATCCGATAGTTTATACTCCCAAAATTTTGTATCGGGCACAGTGGCAAAACTCTCGTAAAGTGATGGTCGCGACGGATTGTAATGTATCCCATTGGACGAAGCAGTTGTTGGTCCGTCCATAACCATCTCCTTGTTGTAATAAAAAACCCTGTCGACACCCTGCCCCGAAACGCCGTTCCAAAAAGCTTTGTATGCCACAAACTGTTCGAATCCGTTAAGGCCGGTAAAAAGGTTTGGCTGCGATGGACCTACAACCGGCTGTTCTGTTTTGAGTGAACCGGCATCGTAAACACCAACATCCATATATCGCGTATTACTGGCTGGTGTACACCTTATGGCCAAAACATTTCGCCCTTTAACAAATGCCGAACCTGGAATTTCTTTTGTGCGGTAGGCATTCCACGAACCCGTTTCGGTAAAAATTTTTACCCCATTAAGATAATATTCGGCTCCACCCTCGAGATGGTAAAGCAGAAACGGATTTGCCGGTAGTTCGTCTATTGTAAATTCGCGTCGTATCCATACCTGAGCCCATGTATCGTTCCAAAGTGTACGTACATGGCGAATGTCTACTGCACGATCCTGCTTTGGCGCACCGATGCCCATGCTTTTCAGAGGCCAGGTACTGTCGTCGAAATCGGGATTAACCCAATTGGCCGATGGAGAAGTGGTTACCATGCGACCTTTCCACTCGCCATATTCGGCAAATGGGGCCAATACTTTGTACTGTCGGTGAAACCGTTCGAGATTCCGCTCTAATGGTGGCAGCGGATACTTTTGATTATTGTGTAACGAAGCCAGCGAAGGTGCCGTTGTGAGATACGAATTATAAAGTCCGGTTCGTGCACTCATGCAATTTGCAGCATTGAGCAAATAGTAACAATTGCGGTATTTGTAAAGCTCGGGGCCTTCAAAATTATTTTTATCAATCAAATCGTTGCGGCCTTTTTCGCCGGAATTGAGAAAAACGCCCTGTTTGTCGCCGGTAACGGGGTTGGCACCAAAACTAAATGGCGTTTTGAGCGGAAACATCCAGGTTTGTTTTGGGTCTGAACCAAGATTGGCACCGGTAATTGGATTTACAGACTGTACTTTTTTTATAAATATGGGCGAACCATCGTCGTCTATAAACAATTGCGGATCGATATCCCATACATTAAACGGTTCGGTAATCGAAGTCTCTTTAAATTTTTCGGTTGGCCACAATGAAACCGAATGGCCAATACCATTAAAGTAAATATGAAATAAGCCATTGTAATATAACAAATCGCCCGCACCAATGCGTGGATATTCGTCGTATCCCTGGTAACTGGTATTCGACAGCCATTGTGCTTCGTTGGAATAAGCCACCAATTTAGGCCCCGACCAATGGACCAGATCGGCCGACCAGTATATATTGCCGGATGTACCGGTTCCCATGGCATAAAAATTACCGCCAAACCGCATAATGCACCCATCGTATATGGTTACTACCGGATTATCTACTGGTTTTACCTGCAGAATACCAAGTAATGCAAAGGCTAAAAATATTGTTATCTTTAAATTCATTCAAAATCATATAAAAAGGGATTAATGCTGTTATAACGCATTAATCCCTTTTGTAAATTAGTTGATATTCACAATTTTATGCGTTTCTGTTTTGTCGCTATATTTAACGGTCACAAAATATACGCCCCCAACTTTTGGCAAAGATACATTCATGGCATTACCCTTTGCGGCAATGTTGCAGACAACTCTTCCCGAAAAATCAAGAATTTTTATATGCTGTAATCCTTTGGCCGAAACGGTAATCTTTCCCGAGGTGGGGTTAGGAAATACCGAAACCAAAGAGACTCTGTTTTCTGCCACAGCATCAAAAATTTGCTCATTAAAACAGTTCAAATAATAAGCATATTGTTCTTGTGGATTATTTTCGTTGTACATCACCACTTTATCGTCGCTGAAAATACCTCCCGAAGGCCGGTCCTGTCCTAATTTATTGATTACCTTCAGTTTGTAACCCGGCATTGTATAAAGTTTGGATAACAAGTTTTGAACCGAAGTAAGTATAACCGCATCCACAAATTTTCCGGCATTATTTACCGTATACACATTGGATAACAATATTGGCAACGAAGCGGCCTTGAATTGCAGCGAATAAATACATTTATCGCCATTTTGAGCCACTACTTCTGCAAACGTGGCCGATGTTGCCTTTGTTTGTGCCCTGAGTCCCTGTTTTATTAACAGCGTATCGAACGTGGTTGTTTCAAAAGGTACAATACCAGCAGCACCATCGGTGGCATACATTTTAGCCAAAGCCGGTTTTTGCAACGCTTCGAAAACAGCTTTAAGGGTCGAACCAAATTCGATGCCTGAGATCACCCCCGTTTTTTTGTCGGACGATACTGTTATAACATACTTTGAAGACGAAATCGTAATATTGTTATCGAGCAAACCAAATACAAACTTATAAACCACACTGTCTAATCCGCGAGCCGAATAACTCGTAAGCATGTCGGTAGATTCAAGCACATCGTTGTTTTGCTTGGGCAGTTTCGATGCATTACGTACAACCAATTTCATATTGCTGTTCGGCTTGTTTAAATTGGCAAGCAATTCGCCCACAGTAGTGGTTTGCGGCATCCCCGAAATAGTTTGTACATCGCTTATTCCAAGCGATACGAGATAGACATTCGATGTTACATACGGAATATGTCCCGAATAATTCATGGTATGATGACCAAATCGCTTCCGCGATGTTGCATCCGGCCGGTTTTGGTCGCTGCGGTCGCCTGCAACCACAATGGCTTCGCCAGAGTAGTCGACCCATTCACCAACCTGTCCCACAGTTACCTTTTTGGTAATTCCATCAATGTCACCATATCCGAACGAACCATGCTCCACAGGATTTCCTTTGTACACTTCGGGTTTGCGATACAAATTGGATGTAGAAACCCAAGGTTTGTATGCTCCGTCGTAAACCGTATCGCGACCATTAACGCGGTCGAAGATTAACCACGATTTGCTTTGGAAACTCCAGCCATTAATTACATCGACCACTTCGTAATCGTTTTTAAGATCGTATATTGGTTTTAAACCATCTTTTACCGAGTCGTTTTTAATTTTGTATAACCAGTACGATTTACCTAACTGCCCGCAATGCCAGGTCGTAAAATTGTGCCAAACCGATTTTTTTGTGCCGTAAATATCCGGAATAGTCTGCTTGAGCAAATTATCGTAATATGGCAGGTTAGGCCCAAAAACGCGCAAATCGACCTTATCGTACAATTCGACACTGGCACCATTGCCCTCGAAAGGATACCCCCTGGCATGCGTAATATTAAACACCGACTTGGGCATTATGTTGGTACGCGACTGATATGGATCAATTTGCCAAAATACTTCGCCGGTAATATCTTTTATTGGCCTGAACCCCGGACGGAAAATCCACTGGTCGGGATTGGCATTGTTTTTTACCTTGGCGGTCATAAAAGTTGTTGCATTAAACGAATTGTCGTTGGCATTACATAAAAAGTACTCCGAAAAATCAACCGGTTCATCAAAAGGATTGTATATCTGAGTGGTATATCCATTAATAAAACTTCCCCAGTCCGTAGCAAGGTCACTAAAAAACAAAGTGTAGTCCAATGCCGGTTCTTCTCTTTTCAACTCAAAAACAAAGTTGTACGTAAATTTTGTGGTGTCGTCTTCGGCAGTAACTACGACCTTAGTGGTTCGCTCTGCTACTGTGCCTGTAAGGTTTTTTGCCCTCTCAATTTTGTATCGGGCTTTATCGCTCATTAAGGTCACAATCATCGGCGGCACCTGCTCTACTTCCGATGGCAAAGCAATATTGTAATTTGGTTGCGTATTGATAAATGTATATAGTGTGTCGGTTACATCGTATGTTTTTTGATTTACAAACACATTTACCCCCGGAAAGACAACCGTTTTCAACATAGCCTCGTGCGATGGGAAATAGGCATCGGGTGTAATTTTGTAAACCTTTTTGTTGCCGTTAGGCGCACTCACAATTAACTGATCGCCATATTTAAGGTCGGGCCGTGTTACACCATCCACAAAATTCCAGATGTAGCTGCAACCAGCTTCAACCACAACATATTTAAGCAAAGTATCTGTTCTAATTGCAAATGGCATTCCGCTTATACTATCGGGCGAATAACCATCGCTAATATGGTATACAGGCGAAAACAGTGTACGGTTGCCGTTTGGTAACCGAACCGGGCGCACTTTGTTAAATCCGTTGTCCGGTGCATTTACCGTTGCGACCAACTTATACGTGGAAAGCGTATTTGTTAATTCGTAAAATATAAGCGTATCGCCGTTTTGAACATAATGGTTGGCCGAATCTAACGGACCAAAAGCAAATTCCCAGCCAATGCCGGGGCCATAGTTAAATTTACGAAAAACCGAATCGCGCGAAATTCCATAGGGTAAAGTAACCCTTTTGTTGGCAAAATCTGTTTGTATACCGTTTAGTGGTTTAATGGTTGCGATGTTACCCATTTTAAAATTTTTTAGTGTAGAATATTGCATATCGTAATATTTTCCCACACTGCTGCGCGGCAAAGGCAACCATTCTGAATCCACTAAATCGGTTCCGCGCGAAAGATCCCAATTGGTTCTATTTCCTGTAACAATATTTGATTTCCGAACCCATACCTTTGTGATGTTTGAACCACTAAACCCCGCTATGGGGGCATTAGAGGCCACATCGTTAGCCTTTACATTAAACACATCTATGATAGCACTATCTATCTTTTGAGTGGCTGTATTCAAATACCTCGAGTACAAGGCATACTGATTAAAATAGCGCATACTTTCCCCTACATAAATCATATCCGATGCCTCATACAACGCCTTGGGCGAAAAATATGCACCGGGGTACAAAAAGTTGTTGAACGGATCTAATGCGCCATTTGGTGTTGGCAATAAGAGAATAAACGATTTTCCGGGGGCCAGTGTGCCGGTAAGGTTGGCCCTGTTGGCCGATGGCGACAAAAAATCTTCGCCTCTGAACGGATAGCGACCCTGAAAAAAGAAGTTAGCCAAATTAATGGTTCGCGAACAATTATTGGTTATTTCGAGATACCCGTGCGAACCACTGTTTGTTGGCAAAACCTCCGAAATAATTACACTGTCGTTGGGCACCGTGTCGGCCGGAGCCAGCTTCGGATATGCCACGAAATACTGTGCCATGATGTTTCCTGCAAACATCAGCATCAGTGCCGTGACAACCGGCTTGAAAAACTTAAACGAAAAACTGGTTTTCATAATAAAATAATAAGAATGATTAGTAATAAATTGTATTAGCTCCTATTGTAAACTCATTGCATTTGTTACAGTCTTTTGTAAAGGTATTTATCATTCAAATATTTCGTCATGAATTATGTTCGCAAAGCGAAGACATATGTTCAGCACTGAATATATCTTGCGTACAAAAATTCGTTAACACATTGATTTTCTATTTTTTAAATTCGGAATATAATTAAAGTTCATATCCTCCAATCGTTAAAACTCAGGTTCGGTAAACATAAAAGTTGCTATATTTGCTTTAAATACATCATACTGTGAACAGGCTTTTTTTTAAAACGATAATAACCCTTGCATGGCTTACTTTGTCGTGGGGTGGCTTTGCCAACGAATCTTTGCAGTTTAAACATCTTACCTCTACCGGCGGATTATCGCACAATACTGTGTATGCAATTACCCAGGATTATACCGGTTATATGTGGCTGGCTACCCGCGATGGATTGAACCGTTTCGATGGCACACATATTTCGGTATATTATCCGCCAAAAGATAGTATGAACCGTACCGTTTCTTCACTATTCAGGATGGTATTTGTAGCTGCCGACCGCACGCTGTATACCGGCACCAACGACTTTTTATACCGGTTCGACCCAATAGCCGATAAACTGCTTCAGGTAAAATTAAGCCAACCTACCGGTAAAATAAATACATTAGAAAATGGCCCGAATGGCAATCTATACCTTGGATGCGGACGTGGCCTATTCTTATATAATCCCGGCACAGGCGAAGTAATACAACGCCTTCAGCGGCAATGTTTGTCCATTTTAAAATTAAACGACAATCGTTTTGTGATACAGTCGCCCGCCGGTATCAGCATCATCGATAGCACAGGTAATACCCAAATAACGCTGGCACAGGTTAACCAAACATATCTTCATAACTTTTCGGGTTGTTTTTTACGCATCAGCGATGAGGCATTCTATTTCGGAACGTTCACCAGCGGATTAGTGCAGGTAAACGTAAAAACCGGTACTTTTCAGAATTTTCAGGCCGAAAATCTCCGTAATCCGTTGGAAGACAATTTTATCCGGGCAATGGCTTACGATGTATCGGGTAATGTTTGGCTTGGCACCGAAAATGGTATCTATATTTTCGATAGTAACACACACCGCTTTACCTCTTGTAATCAACAGTTTTCGGAAGAAGCCAACGGTTTAAACGACAAATCGGTTTACGCCCTGTACTTTAGTCGCGATAACATTATGTGGGCAGGAACCTATTTTGGTGGCGTCAATTACGTCAATCTAAAATACCCTAAATTTCAAAAAATTATGCCATCGAGTGTGGCATTCGGACTCAAAGGTAAAGCACTCAGCCAAATAATTGGCCTATCGGAAAATGAACTGATGATTGCCACAGAAGATGCCGGCATTGCACGATACAACAAAACCAATAATCAGTTTACGCACATTGTACACAACAATTCGCATAACTCTATTTCGAGCAATAATGTACATGCCCTGCTTAAAGATAATACCGGCAAAATATGGTGTGGCACCTTTATGGCCGGGCTTAATGTATTTAGTGCCGAAGGCAATATAACCAAACAATATGTGAATATACCCGGAGATGATCATTCATTGGCAAACAATTCGGTATATTCGTTACTACAATCCGGCTTCGATCACAAAATATGGATTGGTACCATGAACGGGATAAACCTTTACGACCCCGCAACGGGTAAACTATCGGGCACATCTCAACCAGAATTATCTAATGTGTTCGCCTACCACTTATTCGAAGACCACTTAAAAAATATATGGATTTGTACCAATAACCGGGGCATTTTTCAGTACAACCCATCAACCGGGGCATTAAAATACCTTAACGACGACCTTAAGAATATAATTGGACGGCAGTGTATTTATGGTATAGAAGATAGTAAATACCGCTTGTGGTTCGGATTTCAGGAATCGGGTATGGTAATGTACGACCCCAAAACCAATACTATTGCCGGGTATAACACCGATAACGGATTACAAAACAGTACCGTATACAGTATTTTAGAAGACAATGCCGGTTATATCTGGTTCAGCACAAATAAAGGGCTGGGCCGGCTTAATCCGCAAACCGGCAAAATAAACGAATTTACACAGGCTCATGGGTTATCGGCCAACCAGTTTAATTTCCGATCGGCTTACAAAGATCAAAACGGGATGCTCTACTTTGGTTCTGTAAACGGATTAACCATGTTTAACCCCAACGAAATTATTGGTGAGCCAAAAACTATGCCCTTTTGTGTGGTTCAAATGACCGCCGCTAATCCCAAGGTAAAATTTGGTCAGGAAGTTATTTTCAGTAACAATAACTATCCCGATAATATTACCCTTCGATACGAACAGAACACTTTTGCCATTTCGTTTACCGGCATCAACTATCTATCGGCCGAAAACAACCGTTATCGCTGCAAACTCGAAGGGTTCGACAATGGCTGGCACAATCTGGCTCAATCTACCACGGCTACTTATACCAATATTCCGCCCGGCCACTACCGGTTCAAAATAGAAGTAAACAATGCCGACGGACTTTGGATTTCACCCGAAACCACATTGAATATTACCGTAAAACCACCATTTTATCTTACCTGGTTGGCGTATATTGTCTACTTTATTATTGGTATCATACTGCTCATATTCTCGCGCCGATTTATTCTATTTCGTCAGCGCGAAAAACACAAACTCGAATTAGCCACCATCGAAAAAGAGAAAAGTATCGAACTCACCCGTCAGAAATTAAATTTTTATACGCTCATCTCTCACGAGCTCAAAACTCCGCTAACGCTTATTCTGGCCTCTGCCGATAAGCTACTCGGACGCGAAAACAGCGAAAGTGATATCACATTTTTAACAAACATTCGCCGGAACAGCCACCGCTTACTGCAACTCATCAACCAACTCATCGACTTTCGTAAAATTGAAACCAACGATATAAAAGTAAAAATGGCCGAAGGCGAACTCATTGGTTTTCTGCACGATATATTCAAGGGATATATCCCATTGTTTAACGAAAAACGGCTTACTTATTCGTTTGGTTCATCCGAAACCGAGCTGTATGCATTTTTCGACGGCGATAAACTCATGAAAATTGTTTCGAACCTGCTAACCAACGCATTTACCTATGCAAAAATGGAAGGGATGGTATCGTTTGGCATTAAACTTAACCATACACAAGATACACACCAACTGCAAATTATTGTGCAAAATACCGGAAAACTCCTCACACACGACCAAATAGCCAATGCTTTTGTGCTTTTCGACAGCAGTAGCGACACCAAAACCTTGCTGTCGGGCAGCGGAATCGGACTTGCGTTGGTAAAAAACATGGTGAGTTTATTGGAAGGAACCATCCATTTTACCAGCACCATCGAACATGGTAACATGGTAACTGTGGTTATACCATTGGCATTAAGCGACCACTCAAATATTTTGGCTGAACCACTTACTGCAAATGAGCATATAAATAGCAACATGGATCCCACTTTTAAAGAAACGCAATCTCAAGAAAAACCAACGCTCCTTATTATTGAAGACAGTTCCGAATTGTCGCAATTTCTTAACGACCATTTCTCGGCCAATTATATTGTTAAGGTGGCCGAAAACGGACGCGAAGCACTCACTTTACTCACCTCGGTTCAGCCGGATATTATTCTTTCGGATGTAATGATGCCGGAGATGGATGGTCTGACGTTTTGTAAATCGCTTAAGAACAATCTGGAAACCAGCCATATACCCATTGTTATGCTATCGGCAAAATCGGCCGCCGAAGCCCGTATCGATGCCCTCGAAGCTGGTGCCGATACATTCATTGCCAAACCATTCGAAATACAGGAACTGTCTCTGTTGCTCCGAAACATGATGCGACGCCGAAATATTATAAAAAACAATCTTGTTGCAGGCAAAACCCCATCAACTGCCGAAGACAATATGTCGATCAGAGACCGTAGTTTTATAAACCAACTAACACAAATTGTTCATAATCATTTAGACGATGGGGCACTCGATGTCGAATTTTTAACCCGCGAAGCGGGCATAAGTCGCACGATGCTTCACGTAAAACTGAGAAAATTGGCCAATATGAGTGCCACCGAATTTATTAATACGCTGCGATTGGCCGAAGCTTGCAAACTATTGGATGGCGGCGTACTCACCGTTTCGGAGGTAGCCTACGCTACCGGGTTCAACGATCCAAACTATTTTAGTAAGTTGTTTAAAAAATTGTATCGTGTGTCGCCAAGCGAATACCGCCAGGGGCTGCGGAGTGAAGATTAATGCAAACGAATTGATACATTAGTCTACCAGTACCTTACGAACAATTTTTGTTGCGCCCATCGTTATTTTAACAATGGCCATACCCTTAAATGGTTGCAAATTTAAATCGAGTGCTCTGCTCCTATGGGTTATTGCCACTAAGTTCCTGCCACACAAATCAGTAACTACAATAGAACTATTGGGGTTCAACCCGCTTATCGATAACACACTCCCATGACTTACAATGCCAACCGCAGGCTGCACCATTGTTTCGGTACTTGTTTCTCTGTTAATATTTACAAACATTGTGGTTGTGTTTCCCGGTAAAATGTCGGCTTTGTTCATATTCCTTCCAACCGAAATTCCTGCTTCATTAGCCACATAATCAATACATTCCATTGAATTTACCGAACCGGTCAGTCCGGTAGTATTGTCGGCTACAACATTTAGAAAAACACGCGCATTTTCCAGCGACGGCACTTTTTGGGCCAAATCCGAAATATCAAGCCCCAACTCTATTGGCGCACTGTTTACATCGCTGATCATATTAAAATCGCCCCCGTTTTTCATCGAAAAAGCCTGGTATTCTTTTGTGTATGCCGGGGTTGTGGCATTGGCATCGGCCGAAATACCGGCCACAATATTTATGCGTTTGCGTTTATTACAGGAAATGGTTGTTTTGATGGTTAATGCCGGCTTGTAATCGGGTACTATTTCCACCCCGTAAATGCCCGCCGAGAACGTTGCACAGGCCTGATACATCATATACACAAATCCATTATCCTTCCATGATTTTCCCCACGAGTTGGCTACAATAAAAGCCCCTTTTTCCAAATCTTTCATGTCTACTTTACCATCGCCATTCACATCAACATCGGTGGTAATTTTCCCATCGCCATTTATGTCGTACTCAATATTATCGTCGTATCCTACAATCGTAAAGGTGTGTCCGTTAGTGAGCGTTTTGGTGGTAATATACAATACCTGTTTCCCGCCTTCGTAGTCCGCAGCAGGAATGGAGCTAAACTTCCAACTGCTCACCCACGTATTAGTTACAATCAATCCACCATAACCCGGCGTTGTGCCATTGTGATTGTAGAGCCAGTTTTTCATGTTCTGAAGTGCTGCCTGCGAACCCAACGAAAACTTAAACCACGACTTAGCCCTGTTTTGCATGGCATGGTAATACTTATCGTACCCTGTCATCCACCCCTTCAGCCCCAGTGCATTCATCGAGCCGCCGTAATCGACCATGTTCGGCACGCCATTGTCTATTGCCACTTCCCAGGCCAAATCCGATAACCCGGTCTGACTGCCATCGCCATTGTTCAAAAAGTTGTAGGTAAAAAAACTTGGATATTGATTAGCGGCAAGTTGACCACTTACCTGCCGGGCTGCATTTATTTCGTAAGTAAATATATATCCAATGGCCGCAGCCTGCGAACACTCCTGATTGTTTTGATTAAACACCGGCCTGAAGTAAGGCAATTCAGCATTATTAACCCTTGCCGGTGTTTGGCTTATACTTGTAAAAAAAGGTAAATAAAGGTACAGGCATAGCCATAAAGAAAGATGTTTCATGATGTGTATTGTAGAGGTTAATAAATATTGTATTGGCAAACGGCTATTAATCAAACCGTTCCCAGTGTGTTATACTGTGTAATGGCTTTCTTTTTTTTTCGGCTGAACCATGGTTGTTGTGATTGGCCGGAAATCCAACCGGCAACAACACAATGGGTTCTATATGTGCCGGAAGACCAAGCACTTCGCTACATTTTTCAGCATCAAAGTTACACACCCAACAACTGCCCAAACCCATTTCGGTAGCCATAAGGGTAAGATGATCAACCGTAATGGCCACATCAATGTCGGTATGATCCTTGCCATCCCGTGTACGATGCCATCCTTCGTTATGGTCGCCACAAATGGCGATTACACAAGGTGCAGTTTTAAACCACTCGCGCGGATAACAGGCATAAAGCCGGCCAAGCACCGCTTCAGACCGAATAACCACATAATGCCACGGCTGAAAATTTACCGCCGAAGGTGCCATACGGCCGGCCTCCAACAATTGTTCAATAAGTTCGGTACTCAGTGGTGTACGCTGGTAGTCGCGTACCGACATCCGATTTTTTGCAAGTGATAAAAAATCCATATCCCTCATTAAAAAAGTTTCGATAAATCGTGTTTGATTTTACTTATGGCCATCTCTACCGGATTTATTTCAGTTGCCTGAAAAACTTCGAGTAAATGCGTAGCCAGTACCATGGCATCCTGTTCGGGTGAAACCATCGAGGCACACTGGTTCACCAAGGCCACCAACGAGGTTCGCGCCGTTTTTATCACATCCCATGTTTCGTTGGAGATATACAATTGCTGCGATACGTTGTGATCAAATTCGGTTCGTATTTTATCGAGCAGTACCATATGCAACTCACCCGCCGTCATGCCGGGCTTTAGTGCAAATTGAAGGCTGTTTTCGGGCGAGGTTCGTTCCAAAACCAATACCAACCGCTCGTGTGCACTTAAAATAATTGGCAGGGCCACATCGGGTTTAAGGTTTTGCATACGCAGCAGCGTTTTGTCCAACTGCTTTGACGCATGGTTCTGCATCAGATAAACCACCACAATAACTAATATGGCAGGCAGTGCGATTTTTAATATTTCTAAAAATTCCATGCGTTACAATTTTTCGGCAATCAGGTAATGGTTGCGTTCACTGGCACTGCGCGAAACCAATTCGGCTACAAAACCCGATAAAAAGAGTTGGGATCCGATAATCATTGAAGTAAGCGCGATGTAAAAAAACGGATTGTTAGTAACCAATGGAGCCATTTTACCATGCGAAAGGGCAATAAGTTTAGATGCCCCTACCCAACCGGCAGCAATAAATCCGAGTATAAACATCAGCATACCCAATACGCCAAACAGGTGCATTGGGCGTTTACCAAATTTTGATATAAAAATTACCGAAAGTAAGTCGAGCGGACCCCGAATGAACCGTTCGATACCAAATTTGGTCACGCCGTATTTGCGCTCCTGATGAATCACTACTTTTTCGCCAATTTTTTTAAATCCGGCCCATTTTACCAATACCGGAATATAGCGGTGCATGTCGCCATATACTTCAATGCTTTTAACCACCCTTAACCGATAGGCTTTTAATCCACAGTTAAAATCGTTGAGCTTAATGCCGGTCATGAGCCGTGCTGTGCCGTTGTAAAATTTACTGGGCAGGTTTTTAGTAAATACCGGGTCGTATCGTTTCTTTTTCCAGCCCGAAACCATATCGTAACCCTCTTCGGTAATCATTCTGTAAAGTCCCGGTATCTCCTCGGGGCTGTCCTGCAAATCGGCATCCATGGTAATCACCACCTTTCCGTTGGCTTCCTGAAAGCCACAATGCAAGGCGGCCGATTTACCATAGTTCCGTCTGAACCCGATGGCTTTGCAGTGGAGCGTACGTGGTTCGGCACAAATCGTGCGAATCATCTCCCACGAATTGTCGTTACTACCATCGTCGATAAAAATCAGTTCGCCTGTAAGCTTGTTTTCAACCAATACGCGTTCAATCCAGTTGGTTAGCTCAACCAACGATTCTTCTTCATTATATAAAGGTACAACTACCGAAATATCCATTTCAACAAGAGTATATTAATTGTCGGCTTTGTTGTCGCTACTGTTGTCGACAAACATTGGAGCCTCTTTTTTTATGAAAAATGAGACAATGAGCGATGCGATTACACCAAAAATAAAATTTTGATATAAAATTGCCCAGGTATATTTTGCTGGAGTAGGCACACCGGCCTCATCCAATTTCTTCAATACATCGTCAATATCAGCTTGCTTAGCTTTATGTTCATACAAAAATTTTAAAGTCATTTCGCGGGTGGCTTCCAATTTAATGCGCAAATATTCGGGATCGATCCATTGTGTAAAGGCAAAATGAAACAAAGCGGCAATTATGGTCCCGAAAATGATAAGCATGAGCAAAAAGGCGAACGATTCGCCAAACGACATGGCATCTTCGCGTACCTTTTTGCGGTAAGTAATGCCTAAAAAGGTAAGTGCACCGAAATAGACCACTAATGTGATGAAGAAATTGGTTATAGCCCACGTCAAATCGCCAGGTCTCCCAACCATAATGTCTAACATTGCTAATATAACTAATACACCGCCAAAAATTGCACCGAAATTTATCGCCCGGTATACTATCGAATTCTCATTTGCCATAATTACTCAATCTTTCTGCGTTAAAAAATGCCTCTAAAGATAGTGAATTTTGAAGAAATTGGCGATGAATCGACTCAAAATCACGGCAATGATGGTTCAAAACACATTTTTTCGAAAAATATAGCTGCACTATTTGCCAGAATAAGAAAATTATCTACTTTTGCGCCCGGGTAAGTCCCGTACGACCAGCTCCTGCTGAACTCCCCCAGGGCCTGACGGCAGCAAGGGTAGGCGGTTGTAGCGGTGCGATATGGTAAGCTTACCCACTTGCCTCCATAGCTCAGTTGGCCAGAGCACGTGATTTGTAATCTCGGGGTCGTGGGTTCGAATCCCTCTGGAGGCTCATCTACCGCATAACGATGCGGTATTATTTTGAAAATAAAACATTTGCCTCCATAGCTCAGTTGGCCAGAGCACGTGATTTGTAATCTCGGGGTCGTGGGTTCGAATCCCTCTGGAGGCTCAAAATATTAAAAGCCGCTTCACTTTTTGAAGCGGCTTTTTTTGTTTAAATTTAAATAACATATTTGGAAGAATCGAATCCCCATAGTCGGAACAGTCAGTGTCCGTTTTTCC
This sequence comes from Bacteroidota bacterium, assembly GCA_003249935.1. GTDB lineage: Bacteria > Bacteroidota > Bacteroidia > Bacteroidales > UBA5342 > SZUA-561. The sequence goes on along the minus strand of QKHT01000214.1, from coordinate 671 downwards.
GGCATACAGCTCAAGTGCTTGCGATCGTTTTATTTGCATTTTCAGCTGTGTATTTAACCCAATGCCAAACCCGATAAACCCACCCCACCGTATTCAATTTCAATAAGTAGTACCGTTGTATCATGCCGGAAAAAACGTCCAACATTTAGACTACAATCTGTTTGAGGAACGAAAATGATGATCAACTAATTGCGTATGTGTAATTTTTTTAATTTCATTTTTTAAATAATCAACAAATTTTGGTGAGCGAGTCAATATAGTAGAATGAAATCCTAATGAATTATAGCATTCATTACCACCAAAAAGAATCAAATTATTTAATTTATGCTCAACATAAGCTAAATGCGGTTTTAAATTCAAATCACTGATTTTTGAATTTTGCTACAATGCTGTCATTGTAAATAAACTCAATTTTATCAGCTCCACTAATTTTTTAGTTTTCAAAAAGAATATCACTTTCAAGTCCAGTACGATTGAAGCATTGTACATTGTGATGCACCAAAAATTCTCTCATTTTGGAGAATTCTATCACGGTCAGCTAATCCCAATTCGTCCTCATTCGCGACCCATTTGCCCCGTTCGTAACCGATTTAACACAAAAAAGCCGTTCACTTTTGGTGAACGGCTTTCGCTTAAAACGGCGGCTATCTACTTTCCCACTTTTACGCAGT
>QKHT01000276.1 GCA_003249935.1 Bacteroidota bacterium | reverse complement strand
GACAATGGCAACAAAACCTACATTGCCCGCGACTACGTTAAACTCCTCCCCGGCTTCCGCTTTACTGCCACCGTAAACGATAAGTTTGTGGGGAAAACCCAACCCGGTATGGTATTCGAACCACAGGAAGGGAAGACAATTGTTAATTATAATGAAATATATAACCCGGTTGTATGCGATTATGGTACGTTGGCAGGCAAAATAGATGTTACAGAGGTTGGTACATTAAGTTATAGTTTACCTGTTGAATTACCAAAAGGTATTAATGATGCCACGCCACAACTTAATATCAGTTATGTGGGGATAGGCTCCGGGGATATACTGGGTAATGGTTGGAGCCTTTCGGGTACAAATAACGCCATTATACGCAGTGGACATAACTACAAGGATTGTGGTAAAACCGATGATATTCAATGGGATTCAACCGACGTATATCGCTTCAATGGTCAAATTCTTAAACCGATTAAGAGTTACAGTGCCACTGATACCCTTAGAGAATACCGTGTGAAAAACAATTTGAATGTCAGAGTATTTTCGCACGGATGGAGTCTAATTGGGGTAAATTGGTTCGATGTGTATTATCAGGATGGAAAAAGGGAAGTATATGGCTTTAATGCAAATAGTAAGGAGAAGCTGTTGAACAAAAGTGAACAATTTAGAAGATTTCGAAGATATATGACTTTAAGTGGAGATTATGTTAATACTTCCGACTATTTTTATCAATATCTCGGCGATTCAATCCGTACCATTGTTGATCCTGTATATTCGTGGCATTTGCAACGGTCTGAAGATAAATATAAAAATTTAATAGATTACAAATATACATCTGATGCAAGTGATGCACTGGCATATTTAAAGCCAGGAAACCTACTGTTTGTAAATGATAGTATTGTATTGGAACAGAATACCAGTTGTACTTATCTTTCAAAATCATTCAGGGCTACTGAAATAGTATATGGGAAAAATATCTCAGGTGGTGGCATTGAGTCATCAGTAAAGTTTGCATATAAATATAAAGGCTTGAATTGGCCAAAATATTTGGCTGATGGAGTGGATGTACAAAACGATTATATATTAGATTCAATAACAGTTTATCATAATAACAATCGACTAAGTGCATTAAACTTTAATTATGATTCAAATCTTAATCTTTTATCAATTGTAAAAAGTGGATTAAATGGAAAAGTGTGGCCCGCAACGCGTTTTGGTTACAAAGTAATAGAAAAACAAAATCAATGGACGGCAAAAAATTTTGCATTATATAGTAATTCAAATTCGTCTGGGGATGAAGGTTTTATAAACGAAAATTTGACTATTTCGGATTATAACGCTTGGTATGCTGGCAGTGGAGAACCACAATGTATTGTTTTACCGCAAGGGCCACCCATTACGGTTATAGGAGAACCGGACCCTGATGGAAACATGGAACAGTTTGGTGACGTAAACGGTGATGGAAAAAATGAATATATCTTATATACGAGTTTAGCTAAAACATGCGCTTTCTATAGTTTGTCTCCTTCAAATCATAGTGAAAAGGACTTTAACGATTCATATTTATTTAGCAGCTTTTTCGCTGGAGGTAAAATTGAAATATACAGTCTCGTTGATGGAAATCTTATTGGTAGCTATAATATAAATGGGCAAATAAATGGGCTTTTTGTGAATGCCGATGGAAATTTACAATGGACTGTGGTTACAAAAGTTGGTAATACAACCACATATACGGATTATGTAAATGGGACTATTGAACGAACATACAATCCTGATAACGTTGCATGGATTAAAAATTTTGGACATATTGTAGATGCTGTGCCTTTAAGAAATATTACCGGAGATTTTGATGGCGATGGCAAAGAAGACAAATTGGCCTACAATGCATTTGTTGAATATTTTCAGAATAACTTAAACAATGCCCCTTACTACACTACAAATATGGTTGGTGTTACATCAAGAGGTAAAAGTTTTCCTGAGACCAATTCATTGATTAGCAATAGTGTAACTTATCAATCGTTTGGAAACCTCTTATTGCCGGTAAATGCTGTGCAGGCTAGTATGAGTACACTATCCTTAGGCACTGTTTTGCCTTTTGTTGCAGCCGGATATGATATTGGACCTTTTCAGGATTTAATGCGGGAGCCGGGCCGAATGGTAAATGGTATTCAAACGATACCTGCCCGGAAAGTCAATGTCAACATCCGACCTATTAATTTCAAAAAAGACTCGAAGCAAGAACTTTTGGTGACATACGAGTACAACAATCAAAATTTGGCTTTAATTTTTGAGTATGCTAATGGTGCATTTAGGCAAATTGCAAATGCAGACAATCTTAGGTTTGAATCAAATGAATCACAACCTTTCAAGATAAGTGTATCGGAAGAGAAAACATCGGTATTTGATCCGGGTTGGGGGCATATCGGAGATACTTCAATTGTTTCAGAAAATGGAGTTTACGCCTATTATCCCGGAGAGACTGTTACGGGTGATTTTAATGGTGATGGTTTAACCGACTTTTGTCAAGCCGGATCAATTTATTTGTGCAATGGCCATGAATTTGTTTATTGGAAAAATATCATAGGCGATATGCCTTCGTTATCTTATCTTTGGCATAAGTCAGATAAGTATGATTCATTTTATTTGTTGAATGGGGAAGTTTTATCCTCAAGTAAAATTGTAGAGTTAGGCTATGATTTGAATTCGTGTTTAAATCCACAATTGAATACTGGTATTACTTTTTCACACTATTCATGGATTCATAGCGAAACAAGAGAAGATGTAACCTCGAATACCACGGTTTTCGATATAAATAGTGATGGTGCGGATGATATTATTTGGGTGGGAAGTTCTGAACATGATGGAAAAACATATATTAAGGCTTTTTCAGGTGCTGATATTACACTGTGGGGGGACGAAGCTGCTATTGTAGATATCGAATTACAACAAAGTGGATATTCTTTATTGGGTTATAACCATTTGGACGACGGTAACACAGAAATTATTCTTTCGACGCACGATGGTTCGAAAAATATTAAAAAGATAGTGATTGATGTTAACCGATTTTCTCAAAAATTGTGTTCGATTGTGGAGGGAAATGGTTTGCGATACGACATTAAATATAAGGTAGATCAAATTAAAACAGGTACAATCAAGGCTCCGCCGGTTACCAGTACGGCAACGACCCAAAAAGTAAAAACTGCGTTAACTCAAGTTTCTGAGGTTCAGACTCAAAATCATACCTTTACTTACGAATTTGGTGAACAACTTTCGGCTAAAAGTAGTGTTCAATCATTTGTAGGGTTTAAAACCAAAAGAATAACCAAGAAAGTGGGCTTTATCAAGGAGTCGTCCTTTACGGTAAACGATGTATTTTGTAAAACCAATAGTCTTGAGGATTATGAGTGTAAGCCCGTGGCACAGTACGATTCGGTGTTTAATACAAACAATGGAAGCAGTGTTTATAAAAGTGTAGCCGATTTTGTTTATGATACTTTGAAATACAATTATAATAGTGTGGCAATTGATTATTATAGCCAATTGTCGTCCAAACGCGTATTTGATTTGGTAAAAGGAACCTATCAGGCTGAAAAGTATAAATATGATGTGTTTTTAAATCCCACCGAAGTCGTTAAAGAATCGGGAACATTTAGCAATCCTCAATTCGAGTCATACTATTCGACCGACTTTCCATACGGCCGAAACCCTAGTGTAAAAAAGAGGATTTCGGATTTTGTTACCTTATCATTAATTAAATCAAACGCTACACAAACATCCTACCATTATATCGACTTAGCCAACTGCATGATTCACAACAGGCCAAAGTGTACGGTTAACATACAATCTTTAAATTTGTTGCCGGTTTTTACTGACTCCATCAATTACGAATACGTCGAAAAGGTTCCGGGAAACAGGTATCTCGATATGGTAAAAGAGATAAAGTTTAAGGGGTCTAAATACCAGACCGAAAAATATGTGGAAACCACCGATGCTTTTGGCAATCCGCTGAAAGAGGTGGTTAATGCACCCAACGATACCGATATACCCGTTGGGAATCGAATGCTTACTACCGAGCGTACATGGTCGGCCGATGGGCGTTACATGCTGACGGAAAAAAATCCGGCGGGATTTGTATCCACATTTACTTACTACCCCGAAACGGGCTTGTTGAATACTAAAACCGATGCCAACGGGTTGGTAACCACTACAGAGTACAACGATTTTCTGCAACCTGTACGAAATCTTAACCCCGATGGGACTATTACGTCACAAGGGAATAATTGGGCATACTTTAATGGCGATGTTAGTAGTAGTGGAACTAAAATACCAAGACCCATTAATAGTGATGTGCCAGTGATTTCAAAAACTCTGTTTAACAATTATGGTGAACCCGACACCACCATCGCCAATGCACCCGCCGCCACCTACTACACCTGGACGGCCAAATCGGGGCAGGAAAACACATATAGTTATTTCGATGAGCGAGGCCTGAAGTTGCGCGATGTAAGCTTCGGGCTTAATAGCCGAAAGAAATACGTCGATTACGAGTACGACCTTGCCGGAAGACTCATTAAACAATCGGTGCCATATTTTGCCGATAACGGCTCAGCGACAAAGAAATACACCGTTAACGAATACGACAACCTTGGGCGACCCCTCAAACAAACCGGTCCCGATGGCTTTTATACCTGTTACGAGTATAACGGATTAACCACCAAAACCATTACCGGTAAAAACAATATCCCCCAACATTGGAGCATTACCGAAAAAAACTGCTACGATGCTGTGGCTTCCGAAACGGATCAGGAGGGAGACAAAGTCGTGTTTAATTACGACCCACGCGGCTTGTTGGTGTCTACCTATTTGCATGGCCGCGAATCCACCACCAAAAACGTGTATGGGTACAACCGAATGGGTTTGCGCACCATGATGAAAAACAACTCCGCCGATACCGCATACGCCACCTACAACGCCTTTGGGCAGTTGCTCACCATTACCGACCCGATTAAGAATCACATCACCTACACGTGGGACAAACTTGGTCGCAATACACAGCACACCATTACTCATGGCGTTTCCGGGCAACAAATCACCATCAGTCGCGTGTTCGACACCCAAAAGAAAGGGATGCTCGCGTCCATCTCGGGCGATGGCCACACGCAGGCGTTTACCTACGACGAGTTGTGCCGCATAAAGGAATCCACCGAAACCTACCCCGGTCTTACCGTGCCTTACCGCAAAAGCTATGGCTACGATGGCATAAGCCGCCCGGTACGCGAAACATGGACCGATTACGGGGTTTCTATATTGAACCGCTTTCAGGAAGGCTCGGGTATTTTGAACCAAATTTACCTCGAAACAACCGAAGGCAACAAACTGGCATGGCAAGCCACCAACGAGGACGAACTCGGTAATATTTCGGCCTACAATACCGCCAATGGCACCATTTCGGTACACAAAGCGGTCGATTTGGCTTCGGGCAATATCGACACCATCGACTATAAATATGGTTCGAACCTGCTGTATGGCATACGGTACAACTACTACGACGATAAGAATTTTAAAACACGCACCCATACCTATGCCGACGTAGCCGGAGGTGCTTTAGTAAGTCACATACAATATTATGCCTACGATGCCATGAAGCAGCTCACCTACTGGGGAGCCGATGCTGCCACCGCTGCCGAAGTACATGCCAACCCCCTGTCGGGCAACGCCGCCACCCGTTACGATAAAATAGGGCAAAAGACGTTTATACGTGGTATCACTCTAACCGGAGACAGCATCGCCCACAATACCGGCATAGCCGGTAACTCGTGGGCCAACCCCGATGTGCTCACCACCGCCAACGAGCAGTTGCGCCCCAAGCAAACCATAACCTACAACAGCCGCAACCGTGTCGAAAACTTTAAGGTAGAGGGCAATGGTACATTGGGTTTTGCCGCCGTTTCCGAAATTAAATTCGACTACCGCCCCGACACCAGCAAATGGCGCACACGGTATTACGAAAACGGTACACTACTGTATACTAAGTATCACTTCGGTAATCACGAACAATTTGTGTATCCCAATGGCACACGTAAAGATTTATTCTATATATTTGGGGGTAAAGACTTAGCAGCAGTGTATAAAAAGTCATCAGTCGGCAGTACACAGTCATCAGAAATTGGTTATGTGATTAAAGATCATTTAGGCAGTGTTTGGGCACTTGCCAACGAAACTGGAGGCTTTGTAGAGAAGTACGCTTACGATCCGTGGGGTAGAAGAATGATGCCCGATAACTGGAACAAACGCGACTCGCTCCGCATCACGTTCTTTACTGATCGCGGTTTTACACTCCATGAGCATTACGACAAGCTCCAAATCATCAACATGAATGCACGTATGTACGACCCAATCTTGGGCGAGTTTATCTCTGTGGATCCACTTGCCGACAAATACCCCGGTTGGGGGCCGTATGTGTATTGCGTGAATAATCCGATGGTGTATTGGGATCCGACGGGGGAGTATTGGGAAGATAAAAATGAGGAAAATGAATTGTTAGAAGCCATCGACAGTAGAATTTCTGAATTGAATGATACATATGATGAAGCATTTGCATCAGGTGACGTCAGCCTGTGGGATTTGGGAGAGTTAAAATGTCAGATAGACGCAATGACGGATGAATTGGAGACCTCAATTGAAGATATTAATTTTATGGCCGAAGACAAAAAGATTGGATATTCTCTGCAGAACACTGGTGGTTATGGTTGCGTGAGTAAATTGGCTTGTGATAGAGTTTCTATAAATGCTGATTTAGAAAATACAGCTATGCAAATTCATGAGATACGACATGTAGGTCAAAGTTATAGAGCGGGAAAAAGCATGGTGTTTAATGAAGAGGGTAAGTTGCAATTAGGAAGAGGTCCTTTAGGTGTGATTCAAGAGTGGGATGCATATCGTGCTGAATTCGCATTTGATCCTCGGAACAAATTAATGAGACAAGACCTTGGTATAAATCCTTTTGATATAAATTCCATTAGTCTGAGTTACTTGCGTAATACTACAAAAGGAATTCCGGCTACAACCTTTGATGATGCTGATAGGATGTTCATAAATGGTTTTGATGGAGTAAAGCATTTAATAAATCGCAAATAATGAAATACATAATCTATATATTTTGGGTATTGTTTATAAATCAATTATCAGCTCAAAACATTGGTGCGACTTCTACCTCAAAATTAATCGCACCAAAAGTTCTTTATGGATTGTACTCTGATGGAGATAAAAATAACTATATAGAATTAACTGAAAGCAATTTTCTTTTTTACTGTAAATTAAGAGGTAGAGCCGGATATGAAGGAGTTAATGATACTATAATCCGTGGAACCTGGAGGATAAATGATAGAAACTATATAGAAGTTTCCAGTATCGAAAAGAGAGATAGATTTCCAGTCTTAGAATACAATCGTGATTTTGAAGTAAGAAAATCCAAAGGTTTGTCAAATGATTCGGTTTACTTTTATTTAGATTGTCCGATCCGGAATAAAGGGATAGTTTGGAGTGTTTGGGTTGTTGGGTTCGATCCGAATGCCAAGGTAACCAACAAAGAATGTATTGTAGTTCCTAAATCGTGTATTTATGAGTCCCTGTTTTATAAGCACGATGGTCGCTGGGGTTTCATATTTTCATTATCCCCAAACCTGATTGAAGGGGATTGGTTTACCATACCTACTTCTTCTTCTCCTAAAATGAATATTTTTACGTTTTTTTGCAATAGTTCTACAATTATGCTTGAAAAATGTGACAGTAATGTGATACATATCAATGCTAAAATGGTGACAAAGCAATTTATACGAGAAAAAATAGTGGTCGAAGATTATATTAAGGTAATGGATTGGGAACATTTGAAATGGGATGGAGTCGTTTTTAGAAAAATCGAATAAACTATTCTGGCGTAACTGCTGATTATTTATATCTTGAACTAAAAGCTTTGGTTTTGATGCATAATGGGTTGCAACCGTGTCGAAAACTTCAAGGTAGAGGGTAATGGCACGTTGGGTTTTGCCACCGTTTCCGAAATTAAATTCGACTACCGCCCCGACACCAGCAAGTGGCGCACACGGTATTACGAAAACGGTACACTACTGTATACTAAGTATCACTTCGGTAATCACGAACAATTTCTCTATCCCAATGGCACACGTAAAGATTTATTCTATATATTTGGGGGTAAAGACTTAGCAGCAGTGTACAGTAAACCATCCAACGCAACAGGAA
>QKHT01000021.1 GCA_003249935.1 Bacteroidota bacterium | reverse complement strand
CCGGTTCATGCCAAATACAAAAATAGCACGTTAAAACTTTATTAGCGAATGAATGTCTTTGGCTCCCTGAAGTTTCGGGCGGCCGGCAAGAAATTCAAGTTCAATAAGAAAACTAACTAAAACCGAGGCCGGATGAAATTTTTCGATAAGTTTCAGTGCCGCACCTGCACTCCCGCCGGTAGCCAAAAGGTCGTCGTGTAAAAGGATAACATCACTTTCATCAATGGCATCTTTATGAATCTCCAGCGAATCGGTACCATATTCAAGGGCATATTCCACCCTGAAGGTTTCTGATGGCAATTTACCCGGTTTACGTAACAGAACAAACCCAGCCCCAAGGCGATAAGCCAAAATGCTGCCCAAAACAAATCCGCGGCTTTCTACACCCACCACTTTAGTAATGCCCTTGTCTTTATAATAGTCATAGAGTTCATCCGATATATATTTTAAAACTTCGGCATTTTTCATGGCCGTTGTAATATCTTTAAATAAAATACCCGGTTTGGGGAAATCGGGAACGTTGCGGATCGATGCAATAACCTGTTCTAAATTCATATTCATATACATATTGAACCCGGCAAACAGCATAAAGTATGTTGTTTGTCGGGTTTAGAATGCAAATATAGCTGATTTACTCAAACTGTTTTGGCAATATTTATCATACAAGGGCCGACTATTTTACAACCTTCATAATTTTGTCGAAAATCGCAGTGTTATTGTATACGCCTGTAAACCTTTCGGCTCCGGGGCCATAAGCATATACCGGTACCATAATGGCAGTATGGTCTTTGGTTGTCCAGGCTGCTTTAATCATGCCTTTCCCGAAATTTCCTCCGGTAAGGGCCATGCCGCCTGTTTCGTGGTCGGCCGTTACAATGACTAACGTGTTGCCATCCTTTTTTGCAAATTCGAGGGCCTTGCCAATTGCTCTGTCGAAGTCGAGGGCTTCGTTTACAGCAAACAATAGATTATTAGCATGGCAGCCCCAGTCAATTTGCGAACCTTCAACCATTAAAAAGAAACCCTTTTTATTACGGTTCAATAGATCTATCGCTTTTTTTGTGGCCTCCGGTAATATCTCACCTCGCTTCGGGTATTGTGCATTGGCTTCATCCGAGGTAAAAACGGCCACTTTTGCTCCTTTGGCATCTGCAATATGGTCGAAAACCGAAAAACCATATGTTTTTAACGAATCTGTATAGTTTATTTTGTCAGTGCGGTTTATGAAAAACTTTCGTCCGCCACCAATAAATACATCCACTTGCGAATGCACAAAATCTACGGCAATATCCTCTTCGCTGTTGCGCGATGCCGCATGTGCTACAAAACTGGCCGGAGTGGCATGTGTAATAGATGAGGTTGCTACCATGCCGATTGATTTTCTTCTTTGTGAAAGAATCTCCGAAATGTTGCGTAATGCTTTTCCGGTCGAATCTACACCAATGGCACCGTTTTTGGTTCGAACCCCGCACGAAAGGGCTGTGCCTCCTGCCGCCGAGTCGGTAATATAGTTGTTGCTGCTTTGGGTGCAGCTAAAACCGGTATAGGGCATGTTAAACATATTCAACGCACCACCGTTGGCCGTATATGCTGCATAGGCTTGGGCTGCACCCATGCCATCCCCAATCATAACTATCACATTCATAGGGCGTTTTCCGGGTTTAAATGTTGCATCAGAAAGTGCTACTGTTTTGTATTTACCCGGGGCCGTAAAGGTGTCGCCCGAATCGGCATCGCCCTTGGTGTAATTATACTGGGCCGTAGAGGTTATGGCTAACAAGCCGAATAATATCAAAAACCTTGAACTAAGTGACATCATACTGATTTGAAATTTTATATTATTATTTGTTTAGCCGAACCATACATTGACCATTTTATTCGGCGGTTCAAACTTAAACATTATTAATTGCAATAATGTTACAGCCGAAAAGTTTTTTATTTATCAACAAAAAAGTATATTCGCCCTCTAAAATTATAGATAAAATAATTTAGAAGTAAACAATTTAAAAATTTCAAAATGCTTAAAAAGATTATCAACCTTTCGGTTGTAGCGCTTATTGCTGCTTCGTGCTCAAATACAGCACAGATTAAAAATGTAAAAATTGTAAGTTCGGTAGATAGCGCAAGCTATGTTTATGGCCACATGATTGGTGCCGATATTGAAAAAGGTAAAGACCAATTACCCGGCGAAAAAATCAATATTGATTTGTTGGCAAGAGGTATTGTTGAGGGTTTAAATAAAAAAGAATCGGCTGTTAAAGTAGCTGATGTTAATGCGTTCCTTCAAAATTATTTTACTAATGCCGGAAAAATAGCTTCTGAAAAATACCTTCAGGAAAATGGTAAAAAGAAAGGTGTGGTAACCACTGCATCCGGTCTTCAATACGAAATACTGAAAGATACTGTGGGCCCAAAACCAACAGCAACCGATATGGTTAAAGTACATTATCATGGTACATTAACCAATGGTACTGTATTCGATAGCTCGGTTCAAAGGGGTGAACCTGTTTCTTTTCCATTGAATGGTGTAATCAAAGGATGGACAGAGGGTCTGCAGTTAATGTCAGTTGGTTCAAAATACAAATTCACAATTCCTTCAGAACTTGCTTATGGCGAACAAGGTCAACGTGGTATTCCTCCACACTCGGTACTTGTTTTCGAAGTTGAACTTTTGGATATTGTGAAACAACCAGCAGAAGCGCCAACAAAATAGTAAAATATGTTGAAAGCAGAAATTCATACGCCTAAAGGCATAATGCACATTGAGTTTTACGAGAATGATGCCCCTAATACAGTGGCTAATTTTGTAAAATTAGCAAAAGAAGGCTTTTACGATGGTCTTCGTTTTCACAGGGTTATACCAAATTTTGTAATTCAGGGGGGGTGTCCCTTCTCGCGTGATGCAAGCAGCCCCCGTGCAGGAACTGGTGGTCCGGGATATAAAATCGATTGCGAACTTACCGGCGATAATCAATATCACGATCGTGGCGTTTTGTCAATGGCGCATGCAGGTCGTAATACCGGCGGTTCACAGTTCTTTATTTGCCATAGTCGCGAAAATACACGTCATCTCGATCGGAACCATACCTGCTTTGGTAAAGTAGTGGAAGGGCTCGAAGTAATTGATGCAATTCGCGGTGGTGATGAAATACAAAAAGTTGTAATCATCGAAGCATAATCTTTCGAAGTTTACAAAAAAACGATTTGCACGGAGTGCCTCTGCTTTAGGATTGAAGAAATCTGCCGCAGGGTACTCCGTTGTTTTTTTATCGATGTATTGCTTTAATTGCAGATTAAGCCGGCACAAAAAGTATGGCTGCTTCATGTGCAATTGGAATAACACTTAAAACAACTCAAAAATGAAAATAGTAAAAAAGACTGTGGTGTTGGTAATGAGTCTGTTGCTTATTGTAAACGCAACAGCACAGCGCAAAGTTTCGAACGAAATGGATTATGCCCGATTGCTAAGTACACTAAAAGCAATCGAAGAAAAGTATGTGGATACGGTTAATGTGGCTACTATTGCCGACGAAGCAATTAATGCCATGCTTAAAAAGCTCGATCCGCACTCAACATACATTCCGCTGTCGGAAGTTAAACGGATGGATGAACCCTTAATGGGCAATTTTGAGGGCGTTGGGATTCAATTTAATATTCTTTCGGATACATTGATGGTTGTCGCTACCATTTCGGGAGGACCTTCAGAAAAGGTAGGTATTAAGGCCGGTGACCGTATTGTAACAGTGGATAATAAAAATGTGGCCGGTACTAAAATAACCAATGAACAGGTGTTTAAAATGTTGCGTGGCGACAAAGGTACAGTGGTCAATCTTAAAGTAAAACGCCGCAATATTCCCGAGCTTATCGATTTCAGGGTTGTACGCGATCGTATTCCTATTTTTAGCATCGATGCATCGTATATGGTTTCATCCAAAATAGGATATATCAAAATCAGCCGTTTTTCGGCTACAACCTACGACGAGTTTATCGAGGCTCTGAATAAATTAAAAAAAGACGGGATGGTCGATCTTATTATCGATTTACAGGATAATGGCGGTGGATTTTTGCAGGAACCAATTGAAATGGCCACAGAAATGCTGCCTGAAAATAGTCTTGTGGTATTTACCAAAGGCGAGCATTCGCCCCGACAGGATTTTGCATCGAACCGCAAACCAGGAACACCACGGCGTAAATTTCTTCCCGGTGGTAAAAACGAAATTGGTTTTTATCAAAGCCGTGCATTCGAAAAGGGGAACCTTGTGGTGCTTATCGACGAAAGTTCGGCATCGGCGAGCGAAATCTTCTCGGGTGCCATTCAGGATTGGGATCGTGGCGTAATCGTGGGTCGCCGTAGTTTTGGAAAAGGTTTGGTGCAGAGCCGAATCGACTTGCCCGACCGTTCGATGCTTCGGCTTACCACAGCACGTTATTACACCCCCTCGGGCCGTTGCATTCAAAAATCGTATGCCGGTGGCGACGAGGATTATGAAAAGGATATACTCAACCGCTACAACGGTGGCGAATTGTTTCATAAAGATAGTATTAAATTTGCTGATACATTGGAATACAAGACCCTAAAGAGCAAACGGACGGTTTATGGTGGCGGTGGAATTATGCCCGACATTTTTGTGCCACTGGATACAGCCGGTTCTTCGCCTTATCATCGCGATTTAATTGCACGTGGCATTTTGAACACTTTTATTATTTCGCTTGTTGATAACGACAGAAAGGCTTTACTGGCTCGATATCCCAAATTCGAGGATTTTGATGCCGGATTCGTTGTAGACGATGCAATGCTTGATGCGTTAGTTGCAAAAGGCGAAAAAGATGGTTTGAAGAAAAATGCCGATGGCCTCAAAAAGGCCGAGGTGTTTATAAAACTTCAGATTAAAGCACTCGTTGCCCGCGATTTGTACGATCAGGCTGCATTTTTTAAGGTAATGAACAAAGCCGATCATGCGTTTGCTAAGGCCGTGGAGTTGCTCAACGATAGCAAAGCATATAAAGAGATTTTGGTTCCTAAAAAATAGATAAGGTAATGAAAGTAGCGAATAGCGTTCTCGATTTAATTGGAAAAACGCCTTTGGTAAAACTGAATAGACTATCCGAGGGTTTGTATGCGAATATTTTTGTTAAGTTAGAATCTAATAATCCTGGTGGATCGGTTAAAGACCGATTGGCAATTGCCATGGTCGAAGATGCCGAATCGAAAGGTGTATTAAAACCGGGTTCGGTTATTATTGAACCCACATCTGGTAATACCGGTATTGGTCTGGCTATGGTAGCGGCAGTTAAGGGTTACAAAATGATTCTTACCATGCCCGAAAGTGCCAGCATTGAGCGACGGAAAGTTATGAAAGGTTTCGGTGCAGAGTTGGTGCTGACACCGGCTTCGGAGGGCATGAAAGGGGCAATTGCTAAAGCCAGGGAATTGGTAGAAAAAAATCCCGGAAGCTTTTTGCCTATGCAGTTCGAAAATCCTTCTAATGTAGCATATCATCAAAAAACTACTGCGATTGAAATCTGGAATGATACTGATGGCAATGTGGATATTTTTTGCGCAGGTGTGGGTACCGGCGGAACGTTCACGGGTGTTTCTTCGGTTCTTAAAGAAAAAAAGGCAGGCGTGAAATGTATTGCAATTGAACCCAACGATTCGCCGGTATTGTCTGGTGGTGCGCCGGGGGCTCATAAAATACAAGGCATTGGTGCAGGGTTCATTCCGGCTAACTGTCACGTGGATTTAATTGACGAAATAGCCCGCGTAAGCAATGACGATGCTTTTGCTACGGCAAGAAGGCTGATGAAAGAAGAAGGGATTATGTGTGGCATCTCCTCCGGGGCCATTGTTCATGCAGCGATGCTTCAGGCAGCCAAGCCCGAAAATGAAGGCAAAACCATTGTAGCCATCATTTGCGATACAGGCGAAAGATACCTCAGTACGCTGCTGTTTGAAGAGTAAAACAAACTAGATTTGTAGCTCCCGTTCCAAAAAGAACGGGAGTTTTTTTTGCTTTATTCGATATTAATCTCTATTTGAGAATTTACAAACAGCATATTGCCTATTTCATCATAACCTTCAAACATGGCAATCCCTTCGTGTTTAAGGTGTTCGGTTCTGAACCCGATAAGTGTTAATCCGGCCTCCCTGCTTTTTTCGTTCATTAAACTGCGCATGGTTTGCCCCTCTTTTTCGGTAATAAATTCAATGTTGTTGATACTAATCGGTAATCGCCCTTTCTGAATTAATTCGTTCATTGTTTGTTGAGATTCTTCGAGTTTATTGGCTTTACAAACCGTAAAAATACGAATTGTGGATTTTGCCCACAGGGGATGACCCGAAATGGTATAACTCAACAATATCAGCAGATTCGGATTTACATCATTACCCAGGTTTAGCCATAAATGCAGTTCGTCGAAATTGTATTGTATTCGCAAATCTGTTGCTAATATAGCCACATCAAAATTTCCCGAATGAACCAATCCGTAATTTTCAATAATACGTTCTAATTGTGAGGTTTGCTGTTTGTCGTATTCAAAAACAATCATGTTGTTGTCCATTCCGGATATGCCGGGAAGTTGCATGATTTGTGCAATGGCCGAAGTATAACTTGGCGAAATCATGGTGTCTACAAATACATGATTCGGGTGTTTTCCGAATCGCTTCAATAACCGGTCGTAGGTTTCGTCGGCTTCGAGGCGGGCCGATTTGGAGTAGTATCCCTCGATTAAATGAATGTAAGTGCCAAAACCGTAACGGTACGAAAGCCAGTTGAGAAGGTCGAAACCGGCACTACGCTTAAATGAGTCGGCTGATATGCATATTACACCCGGCCGCCATTCGCTTTTCGAATTTTTTGGTGTAGCCCGTTGCAAAAATAGTTGCAACTCGCGGTTTACCTGAAACAACGTGTTGGCAAAAATACTCTCTAATCCCTTTCTGTCGCTATGGTAATAGGCAATGCCTATATATAGGATAATAATGATAATAATAGAGAGCAATGCATATAACGGGTCGATTTTAAACATTACCCAAACGGCTGTGAGAAAACCCAAAAGACTAATGTACCAACGCGAGCGAAACGATGGACGATAGGCCGGTGATGCACCAAAATGGTTCAGAAATGAAATTAAACAAAGCGAACCGTAAGTAACCATAAAAAACATTGAGATAATACCGGCTACTGCATTTACATTTCCGGCTGCTACAAACACCAACGCAATGGTACAGGTTACAAGGGTGGCATTAAATGGTTCGGACGTATTGCCCTTGGATGCCGATAATTTTTTGTTGATGTTTTTTGATGGAAATGCTTCGTCGCGCGATAGAGCCTGCAAAGTACGGGGGGCAACCATGATTGAACCTAATGCCGACGAAAGGGTGGAGGCTGCAAGGCCTATTGGAATAATAATGGATCCGAAAACGGCCACATCAGTCATTATAAGCTGCTTAGATAGCATTTGTTCCACAGTAAGCGATGTGGCTAATTTGTATACAACAAAAAAGTAAACAATCAGGCCAATTGTTGTACCCAAAATGGTGCCCATAGGAATTGATTTAGCGGGATTTTTGAGCTCGCCCGATAGGCCAACGCCTGCTGTCATGCCGGTAAAGGCAGGAAAGATAATGGCAAAAACAATGAAAAAGTCCTTACTGTTTCGAAATTCAAAGGCCCCTGCCGTTCGTGTGGCCTCGGGGTTGCCGCTGCCAATAAAGAACAAAATAAGCGATATAAACAGTATGGCTACCACAATATAGAGTGTTTTTACACCCATACTTGCTCCGCGATAGAGCATTATGGCCGATAAACCAAGCATCGCCGGAATGCTTATTACCTGCCTTGGTAAGTCGATATTGTAGTCGGTTCGCAAAAAGTCGAAAACCATTTCGAACGATTCGGTAAAGGCTATAATGTAAAATGCCACGCTGATGGCTTGCGACAAGTACAGTGCAATGCCAATGGTGGCACCAATATTTAGTCCAAATGATCGGGAGATAATGAAGTATTCGCCGCCTCCTTCAACTCTTTTGTTGGTCGCTAACTCCGAAATAGCTAAGGCAGTGGGTATCGTAACCAGATGTCCCAACAAAATAATACCCAATGTGCCATAAAATCCAAGTGTTCCGACTGCAAATCCGAATCGCAGAAATAATATAGCCCCCAAAATTGTAGAGATAGCGGTGAAAAATACCGGTGCTGTGCCAAATCGTTTTTCCATAATATTGTTGTATTTTTAAATTTCGCAACATACAAAATACTACTTTTTATCGGTTGAACCAAATCAAATTTTGAAAGCATTAAGGCAAATGCATTTAAAACGACTAATGATAGAATTAATAGATTGTTAGATTTACACTAGATTGTTAGATTTTCGACGTTCGACGTTCGACAAAATTAAAGAGGCTCATATACAGTTATCTAAAAATATCCATATTGTTATGTAATGTTTTTAATATCAATGTATTACAAACGTTTAACGAACTATTAATTTAAAATGTTCGGCAATGATTAAAAGGCTTAAATACAGTCATATATAAAGCTTTACACAGTTATGTAATCTTCATGAAAATTCAGGTTGTTAGACCTGGACTGGTTTCGTTTTTGTATTTTTTATCGGAAGCCCTGATGAAGTCCATGATTAAAATAGTGTGGTGGTTTAATCGGTTGCCGGAGCAGTGGAATTGCCGTGCAATTTTGGCCGAATTAATATAATATAATAGCTGATTGATGGTATTGTTAACAAAAACAGATAATTATAGCAATGGAAAGAGCCTTATTTCAATGTCCTTGCGCAATTGAATTAATAAAATTTATATCTTTCGGTTTTTAAATATTGTGACAACACAAAAAAGATGATGCGTTTAAAAATAAAGCAATATTTTGCAGGTTTTGTATTGTTGGGTTCGATAGGTTTTATGGCGTGTACGCAGGAAACGGAATATCATATGAATAATCTGGATCATGGCATTCGACTCAATGTAAATGTGGCCACGCCTTTGGTCAAAGGCGAAATTTCGGTCGAAGAACTAATGCATTCGTACAACATAGATTTGGGTAATATTAAGGTCGATCCAAACGGCCTTTTGTTTTATTATCGCAAGGATTCAGTGATTTATAACAATCTCATCGATTTGTTGGTGCCTAATTCAAGTATTAATTTCGTGTCGCCATTAAGTGGATCGTTTAATAGTATCCCGGGCCGGCTCGATTCGTCGAGTGTTATTTCTTACGGGCTCGTTTTCGATACACCGTATTCGTCCTACGATTTTATCACATTTAAAAGTGGTACCTTTAATTTTGTGCCAACCTTTACCGGTGGCACAACTGCAGTCGACTTTTATTTTAATGTTACTATTCCTTCCTTATATTCAAAAAGTACAGGAAAACCATTTTCTGTTAATGTTCATCGGAACTCGGGTGTTGTTGCAGTGCCTATGGTCGATTATTACTACAAAACAGGTGTGAAGGATAAAAAGGGCGTGATGACCATAAATACCACTGTTTTTAAAAATACCGGAACCTATTCGGGTTTGGCTTCATATCCGTCTATGCGATTTTTATTGCAAACTTCTAATGTTCTTATTAATTATGCCGAAGGTTTAGGTCCGGCAAGTAAGTTCT
Organism: Bacteroidota bacterium; assembly: GCA_003249935.1. Taxonomy (GTDB): domain Bacteria; phylum Bacteroidota; class Bacteroidia; order Bacteroidales; family UBA5342; genus SZUA-561. The sequence continues at coordinate 19,284 of QKHT01000021.1, read as the reverse complement.
TAGCTTCCGATGGCCGTGTCATTTCGTTTCCTATCGATCAAAAACAATATACCCGTACCGACACATCAATACGCTTTAGTGATCCTCATATTATTGTTTCGGGGGCCAATAATCTGGGTATTGATATAGAAGTCGGTGTAAACAATAGCGTGGCCTATAGCAGCGATGGGGCAAAAAGTGAAGATTTTGTTTACACCGGTTCAAGGCTAATTGCCAAAGGGGCTAAAAGCATGGTTACAGGTAATGTGGCGGCAATAACGCCTGCATCGTTTTCGTTCGATTTTAATGCATCAAATTCCAATATCGCTTCATTGGCATCGGCACTTTACGATAAATATCGCATGTTGTTCGATGTAATGGCCAATCCCGATGGCGAAAAGCCAAATTTTATAAGCAACGATTACAATAATATGACTGTATTTATTGAAACAAAAATACCGTTGAAAGGTAAGTTTTATCGTTTGGGATACAGTGATTACCTTGATTTTGATTTTTATAAAGAAGTTGTGGCACCCCTCCATAAAGATTCCGACTATATTAATGATATTCGTAAGTTTACATTTACGGCAACGCTCGATAACGAATTGCCCATTGGAATTAACTGTCAGTTTTATTTGCTCGACGAGAACAACGTTCCTATGGATAGCCTTTTTCGTAATGGCAGAGCGGCCGTTCTTGCATTTGGAGAGCAGAATAGTGCAGGGCTTACCACACAATCGAACAAGGTTCAAACCACCCTGGAGTTTGATAAAAGCAGAATAGATATTTTGAAAAAGATAAAACGCATTGTAATGGATGTGGAGGGAAGTACAAATCAAAAGCAGAATGTTCAGTTTTTCGACTATCAAAAACTGAAATTTTCGATCGGTGTAAAAGTTGACGAAACAACAAACTCAAATTTTTAACTAACAACTGATTATGAATAAGATTATTAAGGTTATTGTATCGGTTTGTTGTGTTGTGGGGTTGAACCTGCATGCTCAGGATCAGGATGCTTCTTTGTTTTTTATGCCCAATATCCCTCAAAGCAACCATTTAAATCCTGCGCTTTCGCCAAATTATAACTGGTATATCGGTTTACCCGGATTAAGTAATATCTATTCCAGATATAGCAATGATATTACACCCGAAGATGTTTTTCATCAATCTGCATCGGGCGACTCTGTTTTTACGCCGTTGTCCTCTCAAACATTGTACAAAGCCTTTAAGAACAATTTGCCGGGAATATCCAAGCTTTCGGTTCAAACCGGTATCAATCTCATTGATATTGGCTTACAGCATAACAAACATTTTTATTCATTCTCATACGGCTATAAAATAGTATCCGAAACCGGTTTGCCTTACAGCTTGTTTAACATACCGGAGTTAGGAGAAGGGAAGAGTGTAAATATACAGGACATTACAATAAGTGCTACGGCGTACAGCGAAATGGCTTTTGGCTATGGATACCATATCAATAAATATCTGTCGGTTGGGGGTAAACTGAAGCTGCTTTCGGGTAAAATGTATGCGGGTGTGAAGGCCGAAACGGCTAATGTCAAAAGCAATATTAATGCACTTACTGCTACTGTCGACGGTCAATTGCGTTTTTCGGGGCCATATTATATGACAGGCGATAATGTAAATGGTGGTTTAAGTTTTCATGACGGAACTTTTTCGCCTGCTATGCTCTTCGATTTCAGGAATCCGGGCATCGCTCTGGATTTTGGTATGGCTTATAAATGTGAGTCGCGATGGGGATTTTTTGCAAGTGTAACCGATTTGGGGTCTATATTCTGGAGTAAAGATGTAAATTCGGTTGCTCTAAAGGGGTCTGCTACATTCGAAGGCTTCGACGATGCATTGTTTTTTGATGATAAACCGGGGACTTATGCCAAAAATGTGGGCGATAGTTTGTTGCATCAGTTTAAATCAAAAAATACTACCGGGGCTTTCTCATCGGGGCTAATGCCAAACGTATATCTTGGTACCAGTTATAAGTTGTTGCCTAATCTGGATGCCGGGGCTTTGTGGCACTCGCAGTTTAGTAGTAATAAGTTACGCAATTGGTTTAATATGTCGCTAAATTATAATTCGAACCACTTTTTTAATGGAAACATACACTATAAAGCGGGTATCAATGCACCATCGGCACTTGGTGGTGTGCTGGCTGTACGTTTATGGCCCGTTCAATTGTATGTAGCTGCCGATGCGGTTTCTACCAAATACAATACCTACACCAATGGAAGTAGTCGTTTTAACTTGCCAACTAATTTCGATCAATTGTCGGTGCAGGTAGGGTTGAACCTCATTTTTGGAAATCCGGGATCGGTAGCACACAATGCGTGTGGTTCAGCCACTAAAAAAACAAACAGCAGATTTCAACAATATCTTGGCAGTTGCAATTTCTCAAAACCATCTGTTAAGCGCAATAAAAGTCAAAAAAGAATGAGGTAATAACGGTGCAATATACGGCATCTGGGGACTAAGTACAACTAAATATTAACATAGAAGAACTAATGAATTTATGGCTTGCTGATAAAGTTTATTTTATTGTGAAGGATGAGAAGCAAGCCAAGGCAGTCTTAAATTTAGTTCAGGAAAATATTAGTGATTATGGCAAATGAAATGAATAAATCAAAAATTAGATTCATAGACTTGTTTGCCGGAGTAGGAGGTATTCGTCTGGGATTTGAACAAGCAGCGAAAGAATTTGGTTTTGAAACAGAATGTGTACTTACTTCTGAAATAAAACCACATGCAATTAAAATACTCAAACAAAATCATCCCGATGAAGTTATTCATGGGGATATTACCAAAATACAATCTTCAGAAATACCTGATTTTGATTTTCTTTTTGGAGGATTTCCTTGCCAGTCTTTTTCTGCTGCGGGGAAAAGACTTGGATTTATGGACACCAGAGGCACCATGTTTTTCGAAATAGAACGTATTTTAAAACACAAAAGACCGTTTGGATTTATTCTCGAAAATGTTGAAGGTCTCATAAATCACGACAAAATTGATAAAAAAGCTCCGATTGGCAGAACTTTGTCTACAATAATGAACCATTTGGCCGAGGTTGGATACAAAACGGAATGGAAACTATTTAATTCAAAAAACTTTGGATTAGCGCAAGAACGCAAACGCATTTATATTGTCGGAACAAAATTTGACACAGTAAATCTTGACGGATTTAAAGAAAAAACAGCCGTTTTAAGTGAAATATTAGAACAAGGTCAACCAACCGTAAAAAGTAAATTCGTTGATTTATTACTTTCTCATTATAGCATTGAACAGCTTTATGGTAAATCGATAAAGGACAAAAGAGGAGGTATCAATAATATTCATAGTTGGGATATTGAACTTAAAGGCACTGTTTCAAAAGAACAAAAAAAATTGCTAAACCAATTGTTCAAAGAGCGAAGGAAGAAAAAGTGGGCGGAAGAATTTGGAATTGATTGGATGGATGGTATGCCTTTAACCATACACCAAATTCGCACTTTTAATTCGCACAACGATTTAGAAAAACAATTGGAAGACCTTGTAAAAAAAGGATATTTAAAAAAAGAACATCCCAAACGTATTGTAAAAGAGAGGAATCTTTTGGGAGAAATCAGTACGAGCCGCCAACAAGATATGAATCTACCTCTTGGATATAACATTGTTTCCGGTAAATTAAGCTTTGAAGTTAATAAGGTTTTAAGCCCTAACGATATTGCGCCTGCATTGGTGGCAATGGATATGAAAAAGATATTTGTTGCAGATAATTCGGGTTTACAAACACTTACTTTAAGAGGAGGCTTAAGGCCTTTTTGCTATCCTGAAAACTTTAAATTTGATATTGATTTGGATGAGGGGTATGATTTGCTTGGAAATACTGTAACAGTTCCTGTTGTAAAAGCCGTTTCTGAACGGATTCTACAAATATGGAATAATTCAAAAACACCTAAACAAATAATTGGGGAAAGCTCTTCAATTACAATTTCTGAAACTAACAATTGCCAAATAGAAATAACAGCATGAAATTAACCGCAAATCAAGTCTTCGACAAGCTTTTAACTGAAGATAAAATTCTTGAGGTAAAAGGTCAAATAAAATTTAATTTAGGCAACGTAGATATTGTAGTTAAGCAACGAGATGTTGTTGGTAACATTATGCAAGAGTGGCTTGAAGGTTGGTTAAAGCATAATAAAATTGAATACAAACGTAACCCCAATTCACAAATGCCCCCTGATTTTTATCTTAATCCTGACGATAATACAAGGGAATTATTAGAGGTAAAAGCATTTAATTATTATGCAACTCCGGGGTTTGATATTGCAGATTTTAACGCCTATCAATCTGAAATAATTAAGAAGCCTTACCTGCTCCACGTAAAGTACTTAATTTTTGGTTATCAGATGCAAGATGATGGGTATGTAATTATTAAGAAATTGTGGTTGCAAAATGTTTGGGAAATCTGTTGTCGCATGGAAAATTGGCCTGTTAATTTACAGGTTAAGGATAAAGTCGTGCATAAAATACGTCCATGTACATGGTATTCAAAAGGGAAATCAGTACGATATAGGCCATTTAGTTCACTTGAGGATTTTGTATCAGCAATGGAACAAACTGTTTATCAAAATCCCAAAACAAGAGAAGAAAGTGGGGAATGGCTAAAATTGTTCTTAAAAAGTTATGAAAAACAGTATAACAAGAAATTAGTCATCCCTCGTTGGCGCGAAATAGAGGACTTATACGATGCAAAAATAGAAGATAAAGAAAAAAAATAGAGGGCGATTGCCATGCAATGACACTTAGGCTATGATTGATTGAATGGTATATTATAAGTAGTCTTCGTGGTAAATATTAGTCATGATTGATATAGCGGCTGTTTTGTAATCTTGCATACTGCGAATCGCTTCGAACGAGAAATTGGCATTGACAATTTAGACAGTATGCTTAAGCAATGATTTGATAATTTACTGTTTTTAGCTTTTCGGCGGCCTTTTTTTACCCTAAAATGCGGGCAGTTGGTTCAACCAAAAAAACAAGATATGACTTGTGTAAACACATGCAAGGTATGTTAAAATGATAAATGCCTTGTGGCAATTTTTAGTGGAAGGCAATTTTTGACGATAATGCTGCTAATAATCTCATAAAATTTTAAAACAAGCCTCTGTACCATGCGGTTTACATGCTATAATTATTAATTTTGTATTCTTTGAAAAATGCTTCGGATATGACTGATAAAAGCGAAAAAACAGAAGGCAGCAGACCTTTAAATTTTATTGAAGAGATTGTAGAGCGAGAAATTCGCGACAATATAAACAATGGTCGGGTGCATACGCGTTTCCCGCCGGAACCTAATGGGTATTTGCATATTGGCCATGCCAAGGCCATTTGTCTCGACTTTGGAATGGCTCAAAAATATGGCGGTAAATGTAATCTTCGGTTCGATGATACCAACCCTATAAAAGAGGATGTTGAGTATGTAGATTCGATAAAGGAAGATATTAAATGGCTGGGCTTCGATTGGGAAGATCGGGAATACTATGCTTCGGATTATTTTGGGAAGTTATTCGAATTTGCAGTAAAACTTATAAAAGAGGGGTTTGCCTATGTCGACGATCAATCGGCAGAGGTTATCAGCAAGCAAAAAGGTACACCCACCGAACCAGGTATCGAAAGTCCGTACCGAAATCGTTCTGTTCAAGAAAACCTCGATCTGTTTTATCGCATGAATGAAGGGGAATTTCCGGAAGGTGCACGTGTTTTAAGGGCGCGGGTGGATATGACATCGCCCAACATGCACATGCGCGATCCCATTATTTACCGCATCATTCTGTCACCACATCATCGTACCGGTTCAACCTGGAAAGTGTATCCGATGTACGATTTTGCACACGGTCAAAGCGATTATTTCGAGGGTATCACCAACTCATTGTGTACCCTTGAGTTCGAGGTTCATCGCCCTTTGTACGATTGGTTTGTGGATCATTTAAAAACAGATGATTACCGCCCGCATCAAACGGAATTTAATCGGTTGAACCTTACCTATACGGTAATGAGCAAACGCAAACTGTTACAATTAGTTCAGGAAAAACGGGTTAATGGTTGGGACGATCCCCGAATGCCCACGCTTTGTGGTTTGCGTCGCCGTGGTTTTACCCCAGAAAGTATAAGAAGTTTTGTTGAAAAAATTGGCTATACCAAAGTGGAAGCTCTTAACGATGTGGCACTTTTGGAACATAGCATTCGTGAAGATTTGAATAAAAGAGCAATGCGGGTGAGCGCAGTGATTAACCCGCTCAAGATGATTATTACCAACTATCCCGAAGGGTTGGTTGAGGAGATGACCATAGAAAACAATCCCGAGGATATATCGGCCGGCGAACGGTTGGTCTCCTTTTCGCGCGAGATTTATATCGAACAGGATGATTTTATGGAAGAACCACCGGCTAAATTTTTTAGGTTAGGCCCGGGGCGCGAAGTGCGTTTGAAAGGGGCATATATCGTAAAGTGTGAAGGATTTAAAAAGAATGAAGTTACTGGTGTAATAGAGGAGATTTATTGTACTTACGATGCGCAAACGCGCAGCGGTATGCCCGAAAGTAACCGAAAAGTTAAAGGAACCCTGCACTGGGTTTCAGTACCCCATGCGTTGGATGCCGAAGTGCGTATTTACGATCGCTTGTTTAGCGTTGAAGAGCCAATGGCCAATAAGGATGTTGATTTTTTGGAATATCTTAATCCCGATTCGCTTAAAGTACTTACCAACTGCAAAGTTGAAGCCTCGTTAGCTGGCGTAAAACCCTACGATCTGTTTCAATTTCAACGTATTGGGTATTTTAATGTTGATCCGGATTCTACCCCGCAACATTTGGTGTTTAACCGCACGGTTTCTCTAAAAGATTCCTGGGCAAAAGTCAAAAATAAATAAAATTAATTCATAAGGGGTTGCGCGATTTGCAACCCTTTTTTGTTTTAAACTGTAAAAAGTACGAAGTTTGCACACTGAAAATGGATATTATGACTGCGAATAAACAAAAGGAGATTATTCTTTTAAATATTTCGGGTGAGGATAAACCCGGTGTAACCACTACATTAACACATATTCTGGCACAATACAATGCAACAATTCTCGATATTGGTCAGGCTACCATTCACGAAACGCTGTCGCTTGGCATTTTGTTTTTAATTGAACAAGGTAACGATTCGGGACCGGTACTCAAAGATTTGTTATTTCGTGCCTACGAAATGGGTTTGCGGGCAAAGTTTACACCAATTTCCGAAGAGAAGTATAATGAATGGGTTGGCTTGCAAGGACGTGACCGGTATATTGTTACACTGTTAAGCCGACAGCTTTCGGGCAAACAAATAGCCAAAGTTACAGCCGAAATGGCCAAACAAGGTCTAAATATCGACAATATTACCCGCTTAACCGGTCGTATACCACTTAACGAAACCAATTTGCAAACCCGTTCGAGTGTTCAGTTTTCGGTTCGCGGAACACCCAATAACCGAGAGTCGATGCAACTGGCTTTTCTCGAAATTTCGAATAAGTATGGCGTGGATATTGCGTTTCAGGAAGATAATATTTATCGGCGCAACCGACGGTTAATCTGTTTTGATATGGATTCGACTCTAATTCAAACCGAAGTGATCGATGAATTAGCTTTGCGACATGGTGTGGGCCAACAGGTTATGGCCATTACAGAGGCTGCCATGCGCGGTGAAATGGATTTTAAAGAGAGTTTTCGCCAGCGGATGTCGTTGTTAAAAGGCCTCGATATGGCGGTGTTGGAAGAGATTGCCGTAAATTTGCCTGTTACCGAGGGTGCCGAACGACTGTTTTCGACCTTGCATAAATTTGGATTTAAAACCGCAATTTTATCGGGCGGGTTTACCTACTTTGGTAATTATCTGAAAAATAAACTGGGAATCGACTATGTATTTGCCAACGAACTCGAATTCGAAGGTGGCAAACTTACCGGTAATGTGATTGGCGATGTGGTGGACGGGCAAAAGAAAGCCGAACTCATGCGTTTAATTGCCGGACACGAGGGGTTAAATATCGAACAGGTGATTGCAGTTGGCGATGGTGCAAACGATTTGCCAATGATTCGTCAGGCTGGTTTGGGTATTGCTTTTCATGCTAAACCCAAAGTGCGTCAAAATGCCAAACATGCAATTTCTACCATCGGCCTCGATGGGATTCTCTACTTTTTGGGCTTTAACGATACGTTTATCGAAAAATAACTACCGGTTAATCTGTGGTTCAACCAAAAGCATACTCCGAAAACAGGGTATGCTTTTTTTATTGTACTTCAATAGTTTTAAGTACTTTAAAATAACGGCCGTCTTCGGCCTCCAAGTACAGTTGAACGTCGTATTTGCCTTTAATATCGCCGGTGATAAATTGTACAATCCCTCTGTTTTTTGTCTGAACCACAGGTGCTCCATAGAAGAGGGTATTTCGGGCATCCGGTATGTGTTCCGCCATTGTTTGCATGGTGTCGTACACTGGTTCACTCAAAAAACTGAAGTTGTAAAAATTACCATATTTCATCATATCTAAACCGCCGAAATCGTTGCGGTTGGTGGTCAAAGACATTACGCCACCGAAAATTGTGCTTCCACGCAAAACCGGTCTTTTTAAAATATCGATATACTTTATTCGGTCCGGAGGTATGGCCAGATAGTCTTCGAGATTATTAACACAAACCCCGTCTACCAACAGCAGCGGCGGAAACACATTGAGCTCGGGTTCATCGCCTTTGAAATGCAGTGTTTTTTTGCCTTTTTCGATTTGAACCGATAAATTGGGTATTAGTTCAAGGATATAATCTTCGAGCATATCCATGTTGATGTAGTTTGCAATGTTGATTCTCAAATCACTTTTGCCAAAAAAAAGTAGTGTATCGGGTTCTGTGGTTGTTTTTTTGTAGGGCCGGCTGAGGTAAGTTTTTGTGATTTGCTGATTGTTTAAGAGCATTTTAAGGGATGATGCCGGCAGATTGATTTCACCCAAGTTTGTTTGCAGAAACGCTACCCCCTCGGTACAATAGTCATTGTCGGCCAGCAGCATGCGCATTTCGCCGTTTTCTGATGCAGCTGTAAGGGCTACCTTGTGCATACCGTATCTGTCGGGCAGTTCAAATTGAAATGAACCGTCACTTCGGGTTGTTTTTGATGCAAAATAGTTAGTAGAATCGAGAATGGAGCAAAAAATTCTGCCTGCTTTGTGACCCGAATCGGGTGCAATGAGTTTGCCGCTGATGGTGAGCCCTTGCAGTTCGGGGAAAAAACTGATTGTTTCGGGAATACTGTCTTTGGATCGTATTATATCGTGATAGTTTTGAGATGTGCCAAACGGGATGACCGATGCCAGAATTTTGTATCTGTATTCAGAAAAATTGTCGGGGATATTAAATGAAATGCCAGCATTTGATCTGGTTTTAAAAACAGTAGTTTGATGATTGGTGAAAAAAATGGTGTCGTTGTTTTCGGGACTGTTTGCTATGAGCGAAATCCCGGAAGTGAGTTTTGGTTTTAAAATATTTTCGCAAATATACACCGGTACATAGGCATAACTTTTTGCACCGAAATTGCGCATCCATCGTGTATAGGCTCTTGCAAAATAGATGCCCGATTCTGTATCCTCGGGCAGTTGGACCGTGGTTTGTAAATAGTTGGTAATATAGAACTTATGTTGACATATGGCTCGCCCGTTTGGGTCAATAATTTCGAAATAGAGCACTTTGCTGTCAATTGTTTTATCCTCTGTGTGTGCTGCCGACTTGCTTGCCGAAAAAATAAGTGATTCGCCGGCGGCATATACGGTTCTGTCGGTTATTAAAACAATGTGTTCGTTGGTTACAGCATCTTTCGATACAGCAGTTTCGCTGAATAACATCAGCGTAAAAATGAATTTTAGTATGGTTCTCATCATGTTTTATTGCCAGAAATATGGTTTTTGGGTGGTGCCACCCGATACTGTACAGTCCACACACGCATGATCGACAATGCCTAAGCCTAAATTGGGGTCCATGGCCAAATAAATGGGCCAATCACCGCTACGGGTATAGGCTAAACTGCTTAAATCGGTAAAAGGCACACAATAAGGTGCCGTGTTAAATACAAAGCCTTCTATTGGCTTTACAAATATTCGTTTTGAGGTTCGTGCCGAAGCACCGAAATAGCCAAGAACCTTTTCTTCCGGGTGTTCTGTGGATACAATGTTACCATGTACAATAGCCGGTTGTTTTTCATAAAGTCCGCCCGATTCCTGGCTGTTTTCTCGTATAGTTTCCCAATAGTAGTAGGCATCTTCGGTAACCGACATGAGGTCTACCTTCATGCTGTACCCAAATTTTAATCGTAATGTTCTGTTGTCGACATAGGTTAATGGATATCGGCGGTAGCGGTTTTCGACCAGATTTTTTGTGTTTAATGTGCGTATATAGTTAATCGGCGCAGTTTGGTAACAAACCATTTTCGAATAATCGGGCTGCACATGCATAATTCTGCCGCGATAATAATACTCATAAGGGTAGTAGGCATGATATTCGTATGTTTCGGTTTCGCTCCACATAAAATTGGTATTCCCTTGTGGTATGCCGGTAAAGTCGGCGTAAAGTTGTATGCCCTTTAATACAATATTTTTATTGTCGGTATAATGTGTTTCAATATTGTAGTAAACAGAATCGATATCGGGGCAGGGGAGTATCTCTTCCCATGTCGATTCGTAACTTCCAAATCCCGGAACAAAAATACTCAACTTGAAAGCGTTGCCGACTTTGGCAATATTTGTTGGAATTGTTACCGAATATTTTCCGGGTTTATCTTCATGATAGTAAAATTTGTTTCCAAACTTATCGATAACCTTTGCATAGCAGTTTTGCAGACCATTAAAAGCGTACCATTCGAGTTTCGACGAAGTAGAAACCTCTAAGGTGTGGATTGAGGTATCGTTGGTTATTGTTCCGGAAATAACCAATGTGCCGGCTTTTTCTACCTCACCACCAATTGGAAACCTGTCTATGCATCCTTGCAGTGTAACGTACATGATGGTGGTCCACAGGAGTAATTTATTCACTTGCATAATTTCCAAATTTAAAAATCCAGGTTAACGTAGCAATCGGAACGCCGATTACCGCATACTTATATCCTTTGATGTTGTTGTTTTCTGATCTGAAATAGACTGAATATGCATTTTTTCTGGCCGTAATATTATACACACTAAAAAGCCACGAACTATGAGCCAGTTTATTGCGCTTTAAGTTGCCTTCTAATGCCAATGAGGCATCGATACGGAAATAGTCCGGAATACGGTAGGCATTTCTCGACGAATAGTCGATGTACGATCGGCCGTTAAGTATATAAATGCTCTGAGGGTAAGTTACCGGTCGGCCTGTGGAGTAGGTCATGTCGCCCGAAATGCTTACCCGCCGTGTAAACCGGTAATTCGCTACCAGATTAACGGTATGCGGTTTGTCGAAATTGGCCGGATAGGTTTTGCCATCATTAATTTTGTCCCAGACATTTGGGCCATCGACAGTAATTTCCGATTTTGCATAGCTGTATGAGAGCCATCCGTTAAGATTTCCTGTGTTTTTACGCGCCATTAGTTCAACACCATAACTCCGTTGCTCGCCCTGCAATAGTATCTGTTCAATATGTGCCGTGGATAGAAAATTTGCACCGTCTTTAAATTCGCTGATGTTATTCATCGTTTTCCAATAGGTTTCTAAAGAAAAAAACATGCCGGCCGATTTTAAGTCGTAATAGTATCCAAGTCCATACTGAATGCCATTCGCTGGCTTTATATGGTCGTCGGCAAGTTTCCATTGATCGTTAGGTGCCACCGCCGCTGTATTGCTAAGCATGATAAGGTTTTGCGACAGCCGGTTGGCGGAGACTTTTAACGATTGATTATAGGTGGTTTTTATATTTAATGCCAAACGCCAAATCGGTAATCCGTACCACTTTCCAATGCCTTTTTTCAGTGTTGTTGTGTCGATAATATTTTCATCCGACTTTGGTAATCCGGGTTCATACCTTAGTACATCTGTATTGCCGGGTACAATAAATGCACTGTAACGCAATCCTCCATATACCTGTAGCCATGACATGATATGTATTTTATGGCCGATAAAAATACCTGTTTCGGTACCTTGCTCATTGCCAAGTGAAACTGTTTTCAATAGAGAATATTTGCCATAAGGTTTCACCTGCCCGCGCGCCAATTGGTATTGTATTATGTTTCCGCCATATTCCAATGTGTTTTTGTCGTTAAACGTAATGGTGGTTTTGTGTTTTAGTTCAATGTGGATGAGTTTGTAGGTATGTTGATACGCTTTGGAATCTTCAGTTTTGTCAATGGTTTCGAAATTGTAATCCGATGCTGCAATGGTTGTTTTCGAATTGGCTTTGTCGCTGCTTCTGTGATTCCAGCTTGCCGATGCACCATTGTTCCGGTAGGTGTAATCTGTGATATTACTCAGCGAAAATTTGTCGCTGCTTCGATATAGAAATAGGTTAAACGTATTGCTGTTGTTTAAATTATAGGTGAGTGAACCGTTGGCATCGTAAAACTGTGTGCGGCTGTTTCGCAAGCTGGCGTTGTTGAGCTGCTTTAAAATCCAGTCGGAATAGGACGTACGTACACTGGCCAGCAAACTGATTTTTTTTCCAATTGGTCCTTCGACTGTGGCAAATGCGGTAATGGGGCTAATGCCTCCGTGTGCTGTTATGTTGGTTTTGCTTCCGGTTCGGGCCGAAATGTCAAATACCGACGACAAACGACCATCGTATTCTACGGGAATATGCCCTTTGTATATTGCAAAATCTTTAACAATATCGGGGTTAAATGCCGAAAAGAATCCGAATAAATGCGAGGTGTTGTAAACAGGTATTTCGTTGATGTAGAAAATATTCTGGTCTGCATTTCCGCCGCGAACATTTATTCCGGCCGATCCTTCGCCAACAGAAGTAATGCCGGGTAACATCTGCGAAATTTTCAGAATATCCTTTTCGCCCATTAATGCCGGTATCTGTTTAATCATTTTCATATTAAACCGTTCAAGCCCAATGTCCATACTTGTGGTACTCTGATATTGTTTGGCCAATACTTTTACCTCACGAATGGCAATGAGTGCCGGTGTCATTTCGATACTGAGTTTGCCCGACGATTGAATCTGAAGTTTACAATTAACCGTTTGCATTCCAACACACGATACCACAGCGTTATATGTGCCCTGAATAATACTTATGGATAAGTTTCCCGAAAAATCCGACACCGCACCAATACCCGCATCAGGCAAAAAGAGTGTGGCACCCGTTATGGGTGTGCCATCGGACTGTGCGATGTGTGCATCTACTTTTGCTGTTTGTGGTGCTTGTCCCGATATGGAACTGCCAATTACAAATATTTGGGCTCGTTTTGCCTCTGAACTTGTTAAAAACCGACTCTTTTCGTCGTCTTTTTTGCTTGTTTTGCCCGAACCGGCGTTTTCCCCATCTCCAAATTGTGGTTCAACCAAAATCTGACTGTTTTTTGTGATAAAATAGTAGTTGTTGTAAAGGACGTTTACTGTTAAACCCATTGGCTTTACTAAATGTAAAAGCGTGTTTAAGATATTAGACGAGTCAATGATTGCGGTGACGGTTTTTGTGTTCAGTAATGTGTCGGCATAAAATATACGACAATGTTGAGTGGCCTCAATTTCTTGCATTGCCTGATTCCATGGCTTGTTACTGAGGTTAATGTGTTGAGCAATTGTGGTGTAAAGTGTGGCAGAAAAGGCAGATAAAAGGATGAAAAATTTCTTCATAGTCCAAATTCTTTATTCAGGTTTATCATGGTTAGTCCGAGTGTATTGCTGTCGGCTTTTTTAACATTTATTTTCCATTGCCTGAGATATTTTTTTATCGCCGCTTTTTTGTCATTATTGAAAGTAGAGGCAAAATTTCTATTGTTTGTGAAACGGGTCTGCTTCCCACCCCTTAGTAAGTACATTGTTTTTTGTTGCGGCGAAAATTCGTAGCCGGTTTCTCCGAAGTTTTGTATAATATTCCTCGATTTCCACCAATGTATAATGCATTGTGTTTTACCGGTGTTGCATATTTCGTAAATTGTTGGTTCAGCATTGGCAATGTTTTTTATTTCAAATCGCTTTCCCTCAATTTCAAAAGCATTTAGCCTGTGCATTGGTATCACAATTTCTCTTACCTGGTCATCGGTATATTGTACCGTTGCAATCAGTTGTTGATTAAATATATCGTATCGCAGGGGAATATGGTAATAGGTCGAATCCTTTATCGTAATTCGGCCCCAAACGGGTTCGGCCATGATTAAAAATGGATGACCCTTTGTCGTGTAATATGGGTAATGATACAGGATGCCACTTCGAAGTTCGATCTGTTGCAATGCGTTATCGTTTGCCCCGAAGTTTAAATTTTCATTGGTTTGTGCTTCAACGCTGCTCCGATATAAACCAACAATCATTGCCACAATTGTAAGAGAGTAACATAATTTCATTTAGCTTCAATTTAACTTGTTTTAAATGGTTGCTTTAAGGCTCAAAAGTAAATAAAAAAGAAGCTAAAAAACAATCATATTGTCATGTTTTAGCCTCTTTTTCATGTTAAATTGATTATTTGCCTTAGTCGCCTCTGTAACCGAATTTTTTTAACGAATTATCGTTGTTCCGCCAGTTCTTTTCAACTTTTACAAATAACTTTAGCATAATACGTTTATCCAAAAATTGCTCTATATCCTTGCGTGCTGCAATACCTATTTTTTTTAACGCTTCACCTTTATGACCAATGATAATGCCTTTTTGCGAATCGCGTTCAACATTAATAATTGCACTGATTTCCACAAAATCACCGTTTTCTTTAAACGATTCTACCACTACTTCGGTCGAGTAGGGTACCTCTTTTTTGTACTGCTCAAGAATTTTGCCCCTGATAATTTCTGTGACAAAGAATCGTTCCGAACGGTCGGTAATAGAGTCTTTTTCGAAATATGGCGGCGATTCGGGTAAAAGGTCAACGATCCGTTTGAGTAAAATTTCGAGATTAAATTTGTGTAATGCCGATAATGGAAATATTTCGGCTTTTGGAAACGCTTGTCTTATTTTATCGAATAATACATCTACCTTCTCGGAGTTCGAAAGATCTATTTTGTTTATAACCACAAATAAAGGTACCGTAGCCTGTTGAACCTTAGCTACAAAATCAGGATGCTTAAACATGTCTTCTACCGTATCGGTCACATACAGCAATACATCGGCATCAACCAATGCCGACGACGAAAACCCAAGCATCGCCTGTTGTAGTTTATAGTTTGGTTCGAGCACTCCGGGGGTGTCGCTGTATACAATCTGAAAATCATCGCCGTTTACTATGCCTGTAATGCGATGACGGGTGGTTTGCGCTTTAGAGGTGATCACGGAAATTCTCTCGCCAACGAGCGCATTCATCAGCGTGGATTTACCCACATTGGGGTTTCCTATTATATTTACAAATCCGGCTTTATGGCCCATATGTCGATTTTTTTTGCAAAAGTAGCCCTTTATATCCAATCTTCAACCATTTGCGGCAAAAATAGGTTCGTTTTGCTATCTTTGCGCGCTAAAATTAACAATTATGGTTTGGTTACTGCTTGCACTTGCTTCAGCATTGTTTCTTGGATTGTACGATGTGACTAAAAAGCTGTCGTTGAATCACAATGCTGTAATGCCTGT
Organism: Bacteroidota bacterium; assembly: GCA_003249935.1. GTDB lineage: Bacteria > Bacteroidota > Bacteroidia > Bacteroidales > UBA5342 > SZUA-561. Next base: position 3,571 of record QKHT01000021.1, on the reverse strand, counting down.
GCTGTTTTTTTCGAGTCTTTCTGCATCGCTCTTTGTTTTTCCGATTCATATAACCAATATTATCAGCCCCGAAACTTTAAAACCAATCGGGCTTTACGGTTCACCCATTACAATGTATTTATTTTGGTTGGTGCTTATAAAATCGGCCATTGTTGTGGCCTCGTGGACTTTGAGTTTTTTTGCGGTAAAACATTTGCCCTTAACTATTGTCGCTCCAATTCGTTCTACAGGACCTTTCTGGACTATGCTTGGTGCAGTGTTTATTTTGGGTGAACGCCTAACGCCAATGCAATGGGTTGGGATTGGGGTAACACTCATTTTTTTCTATCTGTTTACAAATGCCGGAAAAAAGGAGGGTATTTCATTCAGAACCAACAAGTGGCTTTGGTTGCTTATTGGCGGCACATTACTTGGTGCCATCAGTGGCATGTACGATAAGTTTCTGATGCAAAGGTTCGACCGTATCACCATACAAATCTGGTTTACCTATTTGCAGGTTCTGCTTGTTTTTCCTTTAGTATTTATAATTTGGTGGCCGGTTCGCAAAGCAAATAAACTCGAATGGCGATGGACCATTCCGTTTATTGGTATTTTGCTAATCCTGGCCGATTTTGTCTATTTTTATGCTTTATCGTACCCCGATGCACTGCTTACTTTGGTCTCGGCACTACGGCGTTGTAGTGTTGTTGTGGCTTTTTCTTTGGGAGCATTCATCTTTAAAGAAAGGAATCTGAAACAAAAGGCACTCTTATTGGTTGGCCTGCTGGTAGGTATATTGGTAATTTTGCTGGCAAAGTAGGCTCCGAATCGGGTACAAAGTACATATAACCGGTTTTTATCCAATTATATTGTACCGTGTACACAATCCTGTTTTTATGCTTCGATGGTAATAAAATCTTTTTCTTCGAGATTTACTACAATGCAGTCATTAGCATAGGTTCTTTCCGGAAGGTTGATTAAGATATTAGCCGGCTGATCGTTGGGCGTAAACGGACCCCAGTGCCAAACCCCTGGTTTAATAGTAATGGCAGTGCCTTTTGGAACAAAAAATACCCTCATTTTATCCAATGGCAGCGGATCGTTGTTTCCGGTGGCCGGTGCAACCTGTAATAAAATATCGTTGTCGAGGGGCAGAACCACCTCGCCACATTTCGAGTGGTATTCTAGTATATCTATTATCATTGGTCGTTTTTCAACCCGGCAGCACGAATAGCTAAACATGTTGTTCGAATTTACATCAATCTGAAGTTGATCGCGAAAAAATTCTACGGGTTTTGATCCGAGCTTTTCGTCAGTTGGATTAATCAAATTGGCATAAGTGCCAAATGGCTTGTAAGCCTCAAGCGTTAATTGTTCGACTTTAATAGTTCTCATTTCTTTTAAAGCATTTGATCTTAATTGAAAACAGGTTGTCTTCCGAATTTTTTCGGAAGACAACCATTAACTAACATAATACTCAATCTATACTAAACCTATCTCACTTCTTCGTCGAAAACTACGGCTACTTTACCACATTTTCCTTGTGCCATAAGGTCGTAAGCCACATCCACTTTGTCGAGAGTAAAGCGGTGTGTTACCAAATCTTCAGGATGAATTCCCCAACGCACAATGCGCTCAACAAGTTCTTCCATTCTCCAGATATTGGTTACCCATGAACCATAAATGGTAATCTGATCGTGGATGATATCCGGACTTGGGTTGAACTCTACAGTACCACCTTCGCCAATCATTACCATGCGACCCCACTGACGGGTTGCACGAATACACAACTGACGACCTAAAGTATGACCGGAACAGTCTACTGTGCGCTCAAAACCTTTTCCACCAAACGATTCAGCTTTTACTTTTTCAAGTGTGTCGGGTGCATTTACAAATACTGCATCGGCCAAGCCAAGTTGAAGCGCGATATCGCAACGTTCCTGAACAGTGTCAACACCCACTAATTTGGTAGCACCCATTGCTTTTGCAAGCATCAATGCTGCCAAACCTACCGGACCTAAGCCTACAACCAATACCTGATCGTTACCGCTGATGCCGATTTTTTCCAAACCTTCGTATACTGTACCGAAACCACAAGCTACTTGTGCACCGTCGGTATAAGTAAGTTCATCCGGAAGTAATACACAGTCTTTTTCGTCTGCAAGAATGTAAGGTGCCATACCACCGTCACGTTGCCAGCCATAAGCTGCACGTAATGGGCTCGAGCACGAAATCATGTAACCACGACGACAGTCGTTACATACGCCACAACCCGAAATGTGATACAAAACCACGCGATCGCCTTCTTTGAAACGACGCATGCCTTCGCCACATTTTACAATTTGACCGCATGGCTCGTGACCGGCAATTTTATTTTGATAACCTTCAGGACCTTTACCTAAGTGTTCGCGGTAAATTGCGCGAATATCGCTACCACAAATGGTCGATGATTTTGTTTTTACCAAAACCTGACCGGGACCCGGAGTTGGAATCTCAACATCCTTAACTAACACTGTGCTGTTACCGGGTAGGTAAGCAGCTTTCATCATTTCTGCCATAACTGTTGTTTTTAAAAAATTTTATATTCTATTGAATTGTTTGTTGTTCTCTCTCAACTAATTATTTTACAATTTCGCCATCTAAATCCCAAAGATCTTCCCAACCTTTAGCTCCTTCCCACAAGAAAACCTGTGCTTTAATCAACCTTGAGTTGCAATCTACGGTTTTCATCTCTTCCATCTCCTCGGCCGTAAGCGGATCTTTAATAACCGATTCGAGGTTGCTCATGTAATTCTTCTCTCTTACCGAGAAAGGAATTGGAATTTGACCGCGTTGTGCTGCCCATTTTACACAAATTACCGCCGGGTGAACGCCAATACGTTCTGCGATTTTTTTTACCACCGGATGATCCATGTCCACTGCGTCGCCTTCAAAGGTGTCGCGAGCCGGACGGTTAGGTGAGCCGATTGGGCTAAAACCAATGGGTTGAATGTTGTTTTCAACACAAAAATCGAATAATTCCTGTTGTTGGAAACATGGGTGAATCTCCATTTCATTTACAGCAGGTAAAATCTCCATAAGTGGAAGTACTGCTTTAAATTTAGGAATCGTCATGTTCGAAGTACCAATGTTACGTACCAAGCCTTTTTTTACAAGACCTTCCATCTGTTTCCAGGTATCCATAAACTCATCTATGCTAAACGGACGCGAATCGGGATTGCGCGAATCGCCGTCGCAGCCGGGTGCATGGTAATTTGGGAATGGCCAGTGTACAAGATACAAATCGAGATAATCAAGCTGTAAATCTTCCAACGATTTACGGCATGCTTTTTCAACTTCGCGGTGCTGATCGTTCCAAACCTTACTGGTTATCCAGAGTTCTTCGCGGGTTACTGTTCCTTCGCTTACCACTGCTTTGAGTACTTTGCCAATGTGATTTTCGTTCTGATAAACGGTTGCACAGTCGATATGGCGATAGCCAAGTTCAATAGCGTTTTTAACTGCCGCCGAAACTTCTTCGTGCGAGTTTTTGTCCGAACCAAATGTGCCTAAACCAATTGCCGGAATTTTGTCTCCTGTACGGAGAGTTTTA
>QKHT01000090.1 GCA_003249935.1 Bacteroidota bacterium | reverse complement strand
GTAAGCACAACCATTGGCCGCAAACTCACCGACAGTGAAGTTTTTGGGTTCAGTCAGGTAAACAGCGAACATTGCCGGCATAAAATTTTTAACGGCACATTTATAATCGATGGCGTTGAACGCGAAAATTCACTCTTCCAGCTCATTAAAGCAACATCCAAAGCCAACGGAGACAATCTCGTGTCGGCTTACAAAGATAACGTGGCCTTTATAAAAGGGCCAAAAATGGATCAATTTGCACCGGCATCTCAGGATAAACCCGACTTTTTCGAGGTTAAAGAAATCGACAGTGTGATTGCCATAAAAGCAGAAACACACAATTTTCCTACTACGGTTGAACCATTTAATGGTGCGGCTACGGGTTCGGGCGGCGAGATTCGTGACCGGCTCGGCGGAGGGATCGGCTCATTGCCTATTGCCGGCACTGCGGTGTACATGACATCCTATCCACGTACCGACAAAGACCGCGAGTGGGAAACAGCCACTCAACCAAGGCCATGGTTGTACCAAACACCCGAGCAAATTTTGGTTAAAGCATCCAATGGGGCTTCGGATTTTGGCAACAAATATGGTCAACCCATCATAACCGGATCACTGCTTACATTCGAACATTTCGAAAACGCAAAAAAATTCGGATACGATAAGGTGATTATGCTGGCCGGTGGTGTGGGTTATGCCAATGCCGAACACAGCATAAAAGGCCATCCGAAAGCTGGCGATAAAGTGGTGATTCTTGGTGGCGACAACTACCGTATTGGTATGGGTGGCGGTGCAGTATCGTCGGTAGACACCGGTGTATACGGCAATGCCATTGAGCTTAATGCCGTACAACGTGCCAACCCCGAAATGCAAAAAAGGGCAGCAAACGTTATTCGTGCACTGGCCGAAGACGAAAACAACCCGATTGTATCGGTTCACGACCACGGTGCCGGCGGTCATTTAAACAGCCTCTCCGAATTGCTCGAAGAGACTGGTGGCATTATTGAAATGGACAAACTGCCGGTAGGCGACCCTACCCTTTCGGCCCGCGAAATTGTGGGCAACGAAAGTCAGGAGCGTATGGGACTTATTTTTAAAGCAGATGCCATTGATAAAGTAAAACGGATTGCTGAGCGCGAACGTGCCCCGATGTACGTTGTGGGCGAAGCCACCGGCGATATGCAGTTTGTATTTAAACAAAAAGACGGCGTTAAACCTTTGGATATAAAGCTCGAACACCTGTTTGGGAAACCACCAAGGACTTACATGCGCGATAATACCGTTAACGAATCGTTCAAACCGGTTCAATACGACCTATCGGAAATAAACCGATATATCGATAATGTACTTCAGCTTGAGGCTGTTGCATGTAAAGATTGGCTTACCAATAAGGTGGACCGTTCGGTAACCGGCAAAGTAGCCAAACAACAGTGTGCAGGCGAATTACAGCTTCCAATCAACAACGTTGGTGTGGTTGCTATCGACTACAACGGCAAAGCGGGCATTGCGACCTCAATCGGCCATGCTCCGATGGCGGCGATGATTGATCCGGGAGCGGGATCGGTATTGGCTATTGCCGAATCGCTGACCAATATTGTATGGGCTCCGCTAAGTACGGGTCTGGCAGGTGTATCGCTCAGTGCCAACTGGATGTGGCCGTGTAAAAATGCAGGTGAAGATGCCCGTTTGTACAAAGCGGTAGAAGCGTGCAGCAAATTTGCCATTGAATTAGGGATCAACATTCCAACCGGTAAGGACTCGATGTCGATGACGCAAAAATATGGCGACGAAAAAGTAATTTCGCCCGGCACCGTAATTATTTCGGCCGGTAGTGCCGTAAGCGACGTGCGCAAAACTGTGGAACCGGTGGTGGTAAACAACCCCGATTTCCCGATTTGGCATATCGATCTATCGAAATGTGAAGCCGCAATTGGTGGTTCAGCTTTTGCTCAATCGTTGAATTTTATTGGCGATAACGCACCAACGGTAGCCGACGCTGCCTATTTCAGAAAAGGGTTCAACACCATTCAAAACCTCATAAACAAAGGATATATTGCAGCCGGACACGATATTTCGGCCGGTGGTTTAATAACAGCCTTATTCGAAATGTGTTTCGCCAATACCAAAGGTGGTTTGGATGTAGATATCAATGCCATTAAAGGTAAAAACATCATAAAGAAACTCTTCAGCGAAAATCCGGCATTGCTTATTCAGGTAAATAACCCCGAAGAGGCCGCCAAAATACTTAACGAAGCGGGTATTATGTTTGAACCAATTGCGAAAGTTATCGACGATCGTTCGCTCAATCTTACGTTGGGTCAAACTTCGTGGAGTTTCGACATCAATTACAAACGCGATTTATGGTTCCGCTCGTCGTATTTGCTCGACCGAAAACAGAGCGGCGAAAAATGTGCAGCCGACCGGTTCAAAAATTATAAAAACATGCCCGTTGATATTAAAATCGACCCTGCATTTACCGGTCAATTGTCGGCTTATGACGCAATAAAAGGAGCTCGCCCAAAAAGTGGTATAAAAGCAGCCATTATTCGCGAGAAAGGCGTTAACGGCGACCGCGAAATGGCTTACACCATGTATCTGGCAGGTTTCGACGTAAAGGATGTTCATATGACCGATCTGATTTCGGGCCGCGAAACACTCGAAGATGTTAACTTTATCGTATTTGTGGGTGGATTCTCGAACAGCGATGTATTTGGTTCGGCCAAAGGCTGGGCCGGTGCATTCTTGTACAATCCAAAAGCCAAAGAAGCACTCGACAGATTTTATGCCCGCACCGATACCATGTCGCTCGGCATCTGCAACGGATGCCAGTTAATGATCGAACTCGGTTTGGTTAACAGTAACCACAGCGAAAAACCAAAAATGGATCACAACATTTCGCACAAGTTCGAATCAACATTCCTAACGATAGAAATTGGTTCAACCCCATCCATTATGCTTAAAACACTCGAAGGAAGCCGTCTTGGTGTTTGGGTTGCCCATGGCGAAGGTCGTTTTGTAATGCCTTACGAACCATCGAAATACAACATTGTTGCGAAATATATCTATAGCGAATACCCTGGTAATCCCAACGCATCGGCATACGATACCGCCGGGTTGGTAAGCGACTGTGGCCGCCACCTGGCCATGATGCCACACCCCGAAAGGGCCATATTCCCATGGCAATGTGCGACTTATCCGCTTAACAAAAAAAGCGACGAATGTACCCCATGGCTCGAAGCGTTTGTGAATGCACGCAAATGGGTTCAGACAAAAAAATAATAACCTGAAAGGCCGGAGTTTTTACTCCGGCTTTTTTTTGCAGACATCTCTTCTTATATCGTCCCGATTGGCCATTGCGACACTTGGTTCAAAACAGGTACCTTTGTTGGCATATTCGAAACCCGACGCGAGCATAAAGCAAACCCATCAAAATCAATTCAGTGCATTTCTTTTTGGGTCGAACAGCTCAATGGGGTTAAAGGTTGCATAGAGGCCGCCACATTTTACCCAATGCCTACTCTGCTTTGGCTGAACCGTGGCGTAAAAAGTGGGATGAACCAATCAAAATACGGATTCATACCATCCTGCAAAAAAAGAGGCCGATTGAAACAATAACAGTGGACCGCCATTGTAAATCTTGCATCCTGCTTTTACATTCGAGGCACATTGTTTTAATTTTGAACGGTATTAGTTTAATTTCGCACGTCTACAATTTACATTGATACGACAAATAAAGTACTTTAAACGAGTCAAAAATAATTATACACGCAATCAAAATACATTTGTACGTAATATAAAGTATTATATACGGAATTGAATTACATATAAACGTATTTATTTTACGTTGATACGATTTGAAATTACAAACAAACGCATTAAATTTGCATTTAAGCGTAATAATTTTAGACACAGCACCCAACAAAAACATAATACAGAAGAACAAGATGCTAACATTTAATTTTACAAGAATTTTTAAGTTGCGCGGGATTGATAAACCGTTTAGCTACTTAGTAAAATCGGGGTATTCCGACAATTTTGCAACAAGAATTGCAAATAATCGTATCGAAAAAATGAATTTAAAAGATGTTGAGAGGCTTTGTCTCTTGTTACAATGTACACCCAACGATCTCATTCAATGGTATCCGTCCAAAGAGGACGAAAACAACGAAAAACATCCGCTGTTTTCGCTCAAACGCAGCGATAAAGTCATGCAACTGACAAAAGTCCTCAACGCTGTGCCCTTAGACAAGTTGCAGCAAATTGAACAACTCATACTCAATGAGATCAATAAATAGTTGAAAGCATGCCGGACAACACGCTTCTCCCCTTTTAATATTGAATGAACCCAATGGGTGTTCATGCAATAATACCAGAAACCGTTGCAACAAAATATCGGGTCTACGCTTAAAAAATGGGACGCACGATAACACAAACGCAAAGCGTGCGGTTATACCCCGGATTTTTTCATAGATTTACATAATAAATACCACAAAGATGAAAGCGTCGAAATTAACCATAGGTTACACCGAAATACCACGGAATGAATTAACCGCTGAGTGGAAACAACTGCTCGAACGAGCAATTCAGGCTGCCAGCAAGGCCTATGCCCCCTATTCTCAATTCAATGTCGGTTCGGCCATACTGCTCAGCGACCAAACAATGGTAACAGGGAGTAATCAGGAAAATGCTGCATTTCCATCGGGATTGTGTGCCGAAAGGGTGGCACTTTTTTATGCCGGCCACGAACACCGTGAAAAAACGATTACAAAAATGGTGGTGTGTGCTGTAAAAAAGGGAGAACTTCTGGCTGAACCCGTGACACCCTGTGGTGCTTGCAGGCAGGTAATGGTGGAGTCGATTTTAAGGCAAAAAAGCAGTTTCGAAATTTTACTTTGGGGAAACGACTTCGGTTATCTGTTAAACCATGCCGAACTGTTACTCCCCTTCAGCTTCGATGCCGGTTCACTCAAATAACGGCTATTTTTTTATTAATGTGCTGGCAATACGGCGTGCTTCGCGGTCGGTAGCCACATAATCGTCGTAAGTGGGTCGGATAATAAAATCGACCCGATCCATAGTGGTTTCAATCACTTCCGACATTTCCAAAAAGCCAATCTTCTCTTCGAGAAACGCCTTTACCACTACTTCGTTGGCCGCATTCACCACACAAGCCATATTTCCGCCCGCATAAAGTGCGCGGTAAGCCAATTCTAGGTTGCGGAATTTCTCCACATCGGGTTGCGAAAACGTCAATTCACTGCAAGCTCTGAAACTAAAACGCGGGAAATTCGATTTTAACCTTTCGGGAAAAGTAAGTGCATACTGAATAGGCAATTTCATATCGGGCAATCCCATTTGGGCTTTGATTGAACCATCTTCGAACTCCACCATCGAGTGGATGATGGATTGCGGGTGAATGACAACTTCAATTTGTTGGGGCATTATGTCGAACAACCATTTGGCTTCAATAACCTCGAACCCTTTATTCATCAAACTTGCCGAGTCGATGGTAATTTTAGCACCCATATTCCAGTTCGGATGTTGCAACGCTTCGTGCACCGTGGCATTCTTAAGGTATTCGTAGCTTTTATTTCTAAAAGGACCGCCCGACGCAGTCAGAATCACCTTTTCGACACGATTGTAAACCTCGCCCACCATACACTGAAACAGTGCCGAATGCTCCGAATCCACGGGCAAGATCATTACACCATGCTCCTTGGCCAATCCCATAACCAAATCGCCGGCAACCACAAGAGTCTCCTTATTGGCCAATGCAATATCCTTACCAGCCTTAATAGCCATGATTGTGGGTTTTAAACCGGCATATCCAACCATGGCCGTTACCACCATGTCGATTTCGCTGTTTTGAACAATATCGGCAATGGCTTCATTTCCGGCAAAAACCTTAATGGGTAAATCGGCCAAAGCCTCAACCAACATTGGATATTTGGTTTCGTCGGCTATCACCACCACATCGGGCAAAAACTCTCTGGCCTGCGTAATGAGCAGTGTTGCATTGTTGCCAGCCGTAAGCGCAAGCACCTCGAACCGATCGGGGAATTGCCTTACAACATCCAAAGTTTGTGTTCCTATTGAGCCGGTTGAACCTAATATTGCGATTTTTTTAACCATGATTGATGTCACTAAATTTAGTATGAAAAAAGCATTTCGGGATTTACAGGTGAACCATTTTGGAGCACCGACAGACTGAGAATTTGGCCAGATGGCGTATTGTCAGAATTACCAATAATACCAATGGCTTCGCCCGATTCAACACTATTACCCGTACTTTTTAAAACACGGTCCAAATGCTTGTAAATTGAAATATAATTATTTTGATGCAGAACGATTACCACGTTTCCATCCTCGTTAGTATACCCTGTATAAAGAATAGTTCCGGAAGTGAGCGACATTACGGGTGTATTTGGTAACGCACTGATTTCCATAGTAAAATGATTCTTAACAGCATTAAAATGACTAACCACCACTCCTGTTGCTATCGGCCTTGTAAATACAACACCTGCAAGTTCTTTGGAGCGTTTAATGACCTGAAGATTATATTGTTCCTCATCTTCTACACGCTTCATAAATAACGAGTCGGACTCGGACATTTTGAAATCGATCTTTACAAGTGCTTTGTTGGCTATATCCCCTGGCTTTGAACCAATTGTATCCGACTGAATATTGTCATCCACCGAGGCTTTTCCTTCAATTACTAACTTTATCGCTTCAAGAAACTTAACTTGCTTTGCCATCTCCTGTTCGGCAGAATCTACAGCCAAAGTATTGCGAAGCACCTGTCTCCGAAATTCAACATCGGGATAACCGGGCACATATTCCCTGAATGGAGTATAAAAAATAATGATTGTGGTGATGGCAGAAACGATAAAAATAAGGCCTAATAGCAACAATATACCATGAAATTGAGAAACTCTAACCCTTTTTAATTCCTCGAAATTGGTTTCGTTAATTATTGACAACCTATATTTAGTGGCCAGCTTTTTTTTAAGTCCGGCATGTTTTAAATTTATTTTTTTTGCCATATTTCATAAACAATCTCACAAAAATAGATGAAATTACCTTAAAAACCGCGACGAACCGGGTTTTTATCGCAATGATTCAACCGGGTTTTGCCGCGATGCCTTGCGTGCAGGTAAAAATCCGAACAGTACACCCACCAGTGCCGAAATACCAAACGAGAGAAATACCGAAATTGGCTTTACAATGGTTTTAATATCGGCCATGGCTGTTATTGATTTTGCGAGTACAATACCAACCACAATGCCTATGATGCCCCCAATAAACGAAATCAAAACAGCTTCCGACAAAAATTGAATTACGATGTCCCTTTGTGTTGCACCAATAGCCTGCCTTGTACCTATTTCCTTTACCCTTTCGAGTACAGATGCCAACATAATATTCATAATACCAATACCACCAACCAAAAGAGAAATTCCCGCAATGGCACCCAATACAATATTAAAAATACGGTTGGTTTGCTGTTGTTGTTTGAGTAGCAATTCGGGCACCGTAACCTCAAAATCGGTATTGTTATTATGCAACCGCTGAACAATTCGCGTGATGAGTGCTGCTGTTCCGCCTAACTTTTCGGTCTCGGCAACCTGAATCACAATTTTCTCCAATTGGTTGGACGAATTTGCACCAGACATGTTGTATCCGTAACTTGAACCTCGCATCATTTCGAAAGGAACAGCCGATTTGTCGCCAATGCGACTTACAAATGTATTTATTGGTACAAATACAGAGTTATCGCTCGACGAAATGCCCATTTCATCATTAGCAGAAGTGGTATAATCGCGCTTTTCTACCACACCAACCACCTTAAGCCAGGCATTTCCACAACGGATCGATTGTCCAATCGGATCGGTATCACTAAAAAATACCATCCTGATATTATCACCTATTACACAAACTGCTTCATTTTTAATATTATGCTGATTCGAAAAAAAAGAACCCTCATCGAGGTTAAGATTAAACATCCGAAAATACTGGGGCGAAACGCCCTGTACTTTTGCACTGAGCATTCGGGCCTGACGTGATACCGAAAGATTTGCCGATATTACAGGACTCGATTGCACTACCGAAGGAACCGTTTCTAAAATAACCCTCAGGTCACCAATCGTAAGCCCGGGGCTAAAATCCGATTTTCCTTTATTGTTTCCAGTCGAACCGGTTTCTTTCGAATCGCTTTTTTCTGACACAATTGGCTTAATAATAATATTGTTAAGACCAACCAGTTTTATTTGTTCCTCAATCTGTGCCTGAGCTCCGCTACCAATCGCCAACATACTAATAACAGCAGCCACACCAAAAATAATACCCAAAGCCGTAAGCAACGAGCGTAATTTATTGGTCATTATTGCCTCAATGGCTATCGATATATCATGACGATAGCGAAGATACCACTTTATCATTGCTTACCGGTTTTAGAATTAAATCCTTCAATTGGCCATTCATCACTGTGCTCAGGCTTGGTTAAGTAGAGGACATCTCCTGCGGTAACACCCGATTTTATTTCCACAAATGCTTCATTTTCCACACCGGGTTCAACCACAAATTTTTTGGCTGAACCCTTTTTAAAGACATACTGTATCGAATCTGTTTGAAACAAGGCTTCGATAGGTGCAACAATTACATTTTCAACGATGCCGCACGAAATAACATTATTCGATGTCATCAACGGTTTGAGTTGTTTATCTACACCATCAATTTTTACAATACACTCAAAAGCTTTGATATTTTTGCCGGGTATATCCTGTCCCATATTCGACACAGAAATTACATTCCCGTTAAACTGCATTTTTGGCAAGGCATCGATGGAAACCAATACAGGTTGGCCCTTTTTAACTTTTGAAATATCAACTTCATTGACATAAACACGCGAAATGAGCGACGACATATCCGGCAATTCGGCAATTCTCGGATTCCATCTGTTTACGGTTGAACCAGCTTTAAGCTTTTGCCCATCGTATTGCCGGGTATAAATGACCATACCGGTACGCGGAGCAGTGATATTTAACGAATTAAATATTATTTCGAGATCGGATATTTCTTCCTTTGCATTTTCAACCTCGTTAATTTGCTGACTTACCTTTTGACGCGCTTTAAGAATTTGCAGTTTAAGGTTTAATTTCTTTTGGATAAAATCGCGCACAGCCTTATCATAATCCAATTTAGCCTGACGCTGAACCGCCGGCGACTCATAAACCGTTTGCTCAACCGCAATTTTTTGCTCTTCAACATTTTCAGATGCCACCTGCAAATCATTCCGGATATTCATCATATCCAAAGTAGTATCCAATTTTGTTTGCTCCAGTTGAGCCAGCCGTTCATCAAGTTTTGTTTTTGATGCATTAATTTGTGTCATAACGGCACTATGATCCAATGCTGCTACAAAATCGCCTTCATTTACAAAAGTACCTTCCGGAACAATATCAGTGAGCTTAATATCGTATACCCTAACCCGACCATTGAGTAAAGCGGCCGGAAGCGAAATAATTTCAGAATTTTCGGATTGAATTTCACCCGAAACCACAACTTTAATTTCTATACTTCCCCTTTGTGCGGTATAGAACAAGTCACGCTCGGCTTTTTTCTCCTTTGAAAACAGGACAAACAAAATAATAATACCAACAATTCCAATAACGACATACAATGGTTTTTTTTTCATGAACATCAACGTTAAAATTAAAAATCGGGATTCAAATAGTTACAATCAAAATCAGTAAGTGATTTAAAGGACAACGCATTGTACCAATATCACTACAACAAGGTTCATTATCCGGCTTTCTATTCACTATTATAATTTTAAACAATTTACAAATATCCATTCATAGCTTTTTATTAATCAAAAATGTATGAACGAACGACACAAATTTAGCTAAATAGATGAAATTACCCACCTAAAAACAATTTTTAAGACCGATAAAACGGTGATATGCTAAAAATATTTTATATTTGCAGCCTGTGGACGGATTTGGGCGCTTGCAACCACGAATAAAAAATGCTAAATACAATTTTGTCACAATGGCCATTCTGCCAAATCCAAATTCCACCGGTACTTAATAAATATAATTTTTAATATGGGATACTTATTTTCATCTGAATCGGTATCGGAAGGACATCCTGATAAAGTTTCCGATCAGATTTCTGACGCAATTCTCGACGAATTTTTGGCTTTCGATGCTCAATCGAAAGTAGCATGCGAAACATTAGTAACAACTGGTCAGGTTGTTATTGCAGGCGAAGTAAAATCGCACACCTATGTCGACGTGCAGGAAGTGGCACGTAAAGTAATTAACAAAATAGGCTATACAAAAGGCGAATACCGATTCGAAGGCGAATCATGCGGGGTAATTTCGGCTATTCACGAACAATCGCCCGATATCAACCGAGGAGTTGAGCGAGCCGATCCGATGGAACAAGGTGCTGGTGACCAAGGGATGATGTTTGGTTATGCTTGTAACGATACCGATAATTATATGCCTCTTGCGCTTGAATTATCGCACAAACTTTTGGTTGAACTTGCTGCCATTCGCCGTGAAGGCAAAGAAATGACTTACTTGCGTCCCGATTCAAAATCGCAGGTAACCATCGAATATAATGACGATAATACACCGGTGCGTGTTCACACCATTGTAGTATCTACTCAGCACGATGAGTTTGTTGCAGCGGCCGATGGTTCAGCCGAAGCACAAGCAAAAGCCGACGAAGCGATGGTTGCAAAAATCAAAACCGATGTGATCCGCATTCTTATACCCAGAGTTTTGGCAACATTGCCGGAACGGGTACAAGCACTCTTCGACGATAAAATCATCTATCATGTAAATCCAACCGGAAAATTTGTCATCGGAGGACCACATGGCGACACAGGATTAACCGGTCGGAAAATTATTGTAGACACTTACGGTGGCAAAGGGGCTCATGGTGGTGGTGCATTTTCGGGCAAAGACCCATCGAAAGTTGACCGATCAGCGGCCTATGCGGCCCGCTATATAGCCAAAAACCTTGTGGCTGCTGGTGTAGCCGACGAAATATTGGTACAACTTGCTTACGCTATTGGTGTTGCTCGACCCATTAACATTTTTGTAAACACCTATGGTAAGGCCAATGTAAAAATGACCGATGGTGAAATTGGTGCTAAGATTCAAACCATTTTCGATTTACGTCCGAAAGCTATTGAAGAGATGCTCCAACTTCGTAATCCAATCTACCTCGAAACAGCAGCTTATGGCCATATGGGACGTGAACCGCAAAAGGTAACTAAAACATTCGGTTCTGTGTATATGGGTACCAAAACCGTAGAAGTAGAACTATTTACATGGGAAAAAACCGATAAAGTGGATGTTGTTAAAGCTGCATTCGGGTTATAAACCACTTCACAATTAAAATACCAAAAGCCGTTGCAACTTTAGCAACGGCTTTTATTGCATAAAAAAAGCGGCTTGCACCGCTTTTTTTGTATTATGATCCGAAATCGTCGAATGCAACCATTTCATCCGGGACACCCAAATCGTACAGCATTTTGGTTACTGCTGAGTTCATCATAGGCGGACCACACAAATAATATTCAATATCTTCCGGCTCTTCGTGTTTACTTAAGTAGTTATTGTATATTACCTGATGGATAAAACCAGTTGGACCTGTCCAATTATCTTCAGGTTTTGGTTCAGACAAAGCCAACGACCACGTAAAGTTAGGAAATTCGGCAGCTATCGCATCAAATTCTTCTTTGTAGAAAACCTCCTTAAGCGAACGGGCACCATACCAAAATGTAACTTTACGACCTGTTTTTGCTGTTTTAAACAAGTGGAAAATATGCGAACGCATAGGTGCCATACCGGCTCCACCACCAATAAACATCATCTCGCGCTCAGTTTTTTTAATAAAAAATTCGCCATAAGGTCCGGAAATAGTTACCTTATCACCTGGTTTCCGAGAAAAAATATACGACGAACACAAACCCGGATTTACATCCATGAACTTGCCTTTTTCCCGATCCCATGGTGGTGTTGCGATACGAATATTCAACATCACGATATTACCTTCAGCCGGGTGGTTAGCCATAGAGTAAGCGCGGAAAGTTGGCTCGGGATTTTTCATTTTTAAATCGAATATACCCAATGATTTCCACTCATCCTGCCATTTTTCGGCAACCTGTATTGTATTAAAATCAACGTCGATTGCCGGCACATCAATCTGAATGTATCCACCAGACTGAAAATCAAGGGTTTCACCTTCAGGTAATTTAACCACAAACTCCTTAATAAATGTAGCGACATTGTTATTGGAAACAACTTCGCATTCCCATTTTTTTACGCCGAGCACTTCGTGAGGCACTTCAATTTTCATGTCCTCTTTTACTTTTACCTGACAACCCAATCGCCAATGATCATTCTGCTGCTTGCGGGTAAAATGGCCTGTTTCCGTTGGCAGGATTGAACCACCACCATCAATAACCTGACAACGGCATTGGGCACAGGTTCCTCCACCTCCGCATGCCGAGGGTAAAAAGATACCATTTTCGGCCAGTGTCGAAAGCAATGTTCCCCCCGGGTTTACAGTTACTTCCTTCTCTCCATTTATTAAAACCTTTACGCTGCCTGCAGCGGTAAGTTTATTTTTTGCATATAATAGTGTAGAAACAAGGATGAGAATAATTGCCAAAAAGGCTACCATCCCGGTTAATACAATAGTCATTGTTGTTGCTCCAAATATCATTTTTAGTTTATTTTCCGGATTTATAATTTAATACCAAGGAAACTCATGAAAGCAATACTCATTAATCCCGTAATAATAAAGGTTATACCAATGCCTTTCAATGGAGCCGGTATCTGATTATACTTCAGCTTTTCGCGAATTGCAGCTAAAGAAACTATAGCCAAAGCCCAACCAACACCAGAACCTAATCCCCAGGATAATACCTGTCCGATATTTTGATATTCACGTTGTTCCATAAATAATGAACCACCAAGGATGGCGCAGTTTACAGCAATAAGCGGGAGAAAGATACCCAATGAATTATACAACGATGGCGAAAATTTTTCAACAATCATTTCTACCAACTGAACCATTGCAGCAATAACGGCAATGTAAATCATAAAACTGAGAAACGACAAATCGACATCGACAAAAGAAGCCCCCAACCACGACAAAGCACCTGGTTTTAAGAGGTATTCGAGCAGTAGGTAGTTTACGGGTACCGTAATAATCTGTACAAAGACTACTGCAATACCTAATCCCAAAGAAGTTTTTACGGTTTTTGAAACAGCCAGGTACGAACACATACCAAGAAAGAAGGCAAAAACCATATTGTCGATAAAGATCGACTTTACAAATATATTAAGCATTTCATGCATAATCGTAAATCTTTAAGTTAGTCTTTATCTATTAATTCTTTATTATAACTCTTTTGAATCCAAATGATTACTCCCACAAGAATCAGAGCCATTGTAGGCATAATCATCATACCGTTATTGATATAGCCAGCATCGAACAAGGCTTTTGGCAAAACTTTATAGCCAAACAATGTACCCGAACCAAACAGTTCGCGCATAAATGCTACAGCTACCAGAATCACTGCATACCCAATACCGTTACCAATACCATCGAGAAACGAAGGCCATGGTTTGTTGGCCATTGCATAGGCTTCCAAACGGCCCATTATAATACAGTTGGTAATAATAAGGCCCACATATACTGACAATTGCTTACTTACATCATAAACAAAGGCCCGTAATAGCTGATCAACTAAAATAACCATGGTTGCAACCACAACCAATTGAACAATAATTCGAATACGCGGTGGAATAGAATTACGCATCAGTGAGATTACCAAATTCGAAAATGCGGTAACAACCATTACCGACAACCCCATAACAAGTGCCGGTTTCAATTTTACGGTTACTGCAAGTGCCGAACAGATACCCAATACCTGTATGGTTACAGGATTATCGAGATTTAATGGCTTTTTAAGCAGTTCTATATTTTTCTTTGAAAACAAACTCATATTATCTATTTTTTATTTGTGATAAAAAACTGTTTGTACTGTTCCAGGCAGTCCTGCAACATCGCTTCAACGCCTTTCGAGGTAATTGTACTGCCCGAAATCGCATCAACACCATGTACATCACCTTTCTTTGCACCGCCTTTATAGGTTGTTACCGAACAGAACGTGACACTATCGCTAAAAATTTTCTTCTCGCGATACATTTCCTTATACCAATCGGTTGTAATTTCGGCACCAAGACCGGGTGTTTCACCCTGATGATCGAAAACTGCACCATATATAGTGTTCATATCCGGTTCAAACGAAATATAACCCCATATAGGGCCCCAAAGTCCCTTACCTCTTAATGGCACCACGGTGGTCAATGTGCCATTATCGAGCTTTCCTACAAATACCGGCAATACCCTCTTGTCTGCCGGTTTACCTTGTTCGGCCTTAACATCAACCTTAAATGCTACACCTTCAACCTTTTCACCTTTGTTATTCACAACATAGCTATCCACAATATATTTATCGTAGAGTTGAACCGCATCGGCCACCGTAGATGTAATTCGGATAGAAGCCAAAATATTCTGTTTCTTTTCTACTTCAATATTTTTATCCTGAAATGGTTTGAGTAATTGCGCTGCAAAAGAAAGGAGAAGCGCCACAAGTACCACCATGATAACTGAAAAAGTATATATATACCGGTTACTAAAATTTTTCATCTTTTTCTGTATTTCAAATTATTTAACCGCTATTCTTTTAAGTCTCTTCTTCACATTCGATTCAACTACGTAATAGTCAATCAGCGGTGCCCATACATTCATCAATAATATTGCGAGCATTGTTCCTTCGGGATAAGCCGGATTAACCACACGTATGAGTACCACTAAGATACCAATCATTGCACCGTAAATCCATTTACCTTTTTCAGTACTTGTTGCTGTTACCGGATCGGTAGCCATAAAAACGGCACCAAACATCAATCCGCCCATTACTAAATGGTATACCGGATTGATACCCATATAAGCATTAATACCAAATAAATTAAAGATGTATCCCATACCCAAAGCACCTAAAACGGTGCTAAGCATAATTTTCCAACTGCCAACGCCTGTAAAAATAAGTATAGCTGCACCTATTAATATTGCAAGAACCGATGTTTCGCCCACTGAGCCGGGTATAAACCCGAAAAACATATCGGCAAGTGAAGCAGATGGCATCGTGCCGGTTTGATTCAGCAATGCTAAAGGCGTTGCTCCGGAAAACCCATCAACCATTGGCTGATCCTTCAGGTTCAAAACCCAAACACTATCGCCCGACATTTGCCCGGGATAAGCAAAGAATAAAAATGCACGGGCCACAAGCGCCACATTCATAATATTATATCCGGTTCCACCAAAAACCTCTTTGCCAAATACCACAGCAAATGCAACAGCAAGTGCTAACATCCACAACGGAATATTGATTGGTACAATTAATGGAATTAACATACCCGAAACAAAAAATCCCTCATTCACTTCGTGACCACGTTTTTGGGCCATAATAATCTCAATACCCAAACCCACACCATACGATACGATAATAATAGGTAAAAGCTTAATCATACCTACCCAAAAATTTTCGAGCAGCGTTCTGTCGAGACCATATGCCAAGGCATTCTGATAACCTACATTCCATGCACCAAACAATATCGATGGAATTAATGCCACAATAACAATGATCATGGTACGTTTAAGGTCGATTGGATCGTGTACATGCACACCATTTTTCGATACTTTGTTCGGTACAAAAAGAAAAGTTTCAATTGCATCGAAAAATGAATTAAAACTTTCTAATTTTCCGCCCTTTTCGAAATTTGGCTTTATTTTGTCTACATAATTTCTAATTGCTTTCATTCTGCACAAATTTCTTTCGATTAATTCATTTCCTTAATTATAAGATCCAAACCTTCGCGTATAATGCGTTGAACCTCTGTTTTAGATGAACATACAAACTCGCACAAAGCAAAATCCTCGGGTGCCACTTCGTAGATACCCAAACGTTCCATTTGATCGATATCGCCGGCAATAGCCGATTTTACCAGATGAACCGGTAAAACATCCATTGGGAACACTTTTTCGTACTGACCCGTTACGACCAATGCACGATGACCGCCATGAAGATTAGAATCCATCTTGTACTTTTTATTCTTGCAGAACCACGAGAAAAAAGCATGAGAGGCACTGAACTTACCAAATCCCGGAAGTAACCAACCAAAAAATTCGTGGTAATCGCCTTCGGGAATTACGGTAATCTGATGATGATAAGCACAAAGAAATCCATCGGTGGATATGGTTGAACCGGTAAGCACATTACCTGAAATAATGCGATTCTTTTGTTCGGTTTTTAAAGTTTTAGACAAAAGAGCCTTTACACTGCCACCAAGTACAAATTTGTAATATCTTGGTGCTATCACTTCCGAACCACATAAAACAATATTTCGTGTAGCATCGTAAGTACCATTGATAAACAAATTACCCAATGCGACCAAATCCTGCGGATTAATAACCCAAACCACTTCGCCCTTATTGATGGGCGAAATATGATGAATTTGAATACCTACGTTACCTGCCGGGTGCGGGCCCTCGAATGCATGAACCGAAACGTTTTTCAACGAAGCATAAACGCTGTTATCTGCTTTGGCATTTACACCAAGATGAACCTTACCCTGAGTTAATTTACATAGCGCATTAATACCAGCCTGAAGGGCCTTTTCACTACCTTTTAAAATTTCGGAGTACACCGGTGCTAATGGCGACGAATCGAATCCTGAAATAAAAATGGCTTTTGGTGTTTCGTTTGGCTTGGCTACAATGTCGTACGGACGTTGTTTGATGAATGGCCACATGCCACCGTCAAGTATCCGCTGTTTTACCTCTTCGGTCGTTAACTTTAATACATCTGCCGAGCCGAAATCTTCAGCAGTATTCTGATTATCGGAAGCAATAATTACTTCCAATACTTTGCGCCTTTCACCCCTGACAATGTCCTTAATTTCGCCACTAACCGGCGATACAAATTTCACTTCGGGATTAGCTTTATCATAAAACAAAGCCGTTCCGGTTTTCACCTTATCACCTTGCTTTACAAGCAATTTTGGGACAAGACCATGAAAATCAGTGGGTTTTAAGGCAAACAATTCTACCGTAGGTGCTTGGGAATACTCTATTGGTGCTTCACCAACTAAAGCAATGTCAAGACCTTTCTTGATTTTAACTGTTTCTGCCATATATATATTTACTTATGTTTCCAGAAAAAACGTTGCAAAAATACGAATTTTGTTCTAAGTTGAATGCAAATCAGGCTTAATTAATGATTTTTTTCCGCATTCCTGTGCACATATTCATTTGTTCAAGCCAGAACCAACAAAATTAGGCCTATCGACCTAAAATAAAGTTAAATATATCGGCCGCTTTTATTATCTTTTGTACATTGCGGTAGAAAATTTTAAGTAAATGCAATTTAAACTCATCGCAACATTATTGATTTTTCATCAATTAATTACGGCTCAACGAACTACCGAGCCCTATTTAGATGTTGACTTTAAAACGTTGCAAACATACAAAACCGGAGAGCCACTCTCATATCCTGTAATAGAACTTTCAACAAATCAATCCATTAGTATCCATTTTGACGGTTTGGGTGCTAATGAAAAAAATCTTTCCTATCGTATTTATCATTGCGATGCACTTTGGAACATATCTAAAATTGCATTAAACGAATATGCCAATGGATTTCTTGAAAACTACATCGAAAACTACCGTTTTTCCCTTAATACAACTACTTCGTATGTACATTATCAATTAGAAATACCAAATAACGACATCCAATTAAAAATTTCCGGCAACTATGTCGTGGAAATATTCGAGACCCATAATCCGGGTAAAATTTTAGTCAGAACCCGCTTCTTTGTGGTTGAACCACTTTTTGATATTGGTGCAAAAATCGACTTTAATACAACAAAAGGCATGCGAAATTTTTATCAGCAGGTTCATTTTAATATAAATACAAATAACATAATAATTAAAGATCCATATAACGAAATAAAATGTGTGGTAACAAAAAACAACGATTACCAGCAGCGCATAATTGTAAATTCGCCATCATATATCGAACACAATAACTTGGTATTTAATTATATCAATGCGCTAATTTTCGATGCAGGCGACGAATACTCGTATTTCGACTGTTCATCCACTCAATTTTCGGGTCCGGGCATCGACAGAGTGACTTTCTTTGCGCCATATTATCATATCGACCTGCTTGCCGATGTATTTAACCGCACCAAAGCGTATCAATTTCGGTACGACGTAAACGGCCGTATGTTTTTACGCAAGCAGGAAACGGATATTCAGTACGCAAACACCGAAGCCGATTATGTCGTGGTTCATTTCACAATAAAAGCCAACAAAGAAGATGCTTTTCAAAACGTTTTTGTTGAAGGTGATTTTTGCACAGGACAGCGTACCGACAATTTTAAAATGATTTATAACGAAGAATTTAGCGCATATCAGGCTTCGGTTCTATTAAAACAAGGCCATTACGACTATAAATACACCGTAAAAACCAATAGTGGCGAAATTGTGCCATCGAAACTGACTCCGAATTATTATCTTACAGAAAACGAATATCAGATTTACAGTTATTATAAACCTTTAGGGAGTCGTTATGACAGATTGGTGGGATTTAATAGTTTCGACAGCCTTAGAGACCGATGAAGTGGTAAAATCTTTGATTGTCAACCTTATTAGTTCGTTAAACTTTTATAATACACTGATTTTAAGAACATTACTCAATAGTGTGATTATTTGAAAATCACTATATATGAGCCTCATCAATTTTGTCGAACGTCGAACGTCGAAAATCTAACGATCTGTTGTAACCTACTAATATTATTTTAATATTTTAACATTGAACGGCCATTAATCATGTTCCTTTTTTATACTTTTGCGCAAAATTTCGGATATGCAATTATTTGTCTTCGATCTCGATTTTACGCTTTGGGATGCTGGTGGTTTGTGGTGCGATTGTACCACCCCGCCATTTATTAAACATAACAATGATATATTGGATGCTAAAGGCAACAAAATTGTTCTGTATAATAATGTAGAGAAACTTTTGGAAAGCATTAAATCGTCGGGCAAAAAATTGGGTATTGCCTCGCGAACCTCTGCACCACACATTGCCAACGAACTGCTCGAACTTTTTAATCTTCGACGGTATTTCGATTTTATAGAGATATTTCCGGCCGAAAAGACCAAACATTTTCAAAATATCAAAGACAAAAGTGGAATCCGCTTCGACGACATGGTATTTTTTGACGATGAATATCGAAATATTATAGATGTTCTGCAACTTGGAGTGCAATGTGAATTAGTGGACGGCGGCATTGATTGGAAATTGATTGAACACAAATACCTTAGAGCCGAATTTAAGTCCCTAATTACAGATTAACATCGGTATAAGGAATGCAAAAATAAAACGAAGTACCAATATTTACACTACTTTCGAGCCAAATAGCACCACCCAGCAACGTTACAAGTGATTTACATATACTTAGCCCCAGACCAGCCCCTCCCTGTAATTTCACATATTCCGTATCAATTTGGGTGAACCTTTCAAATATCTCATGTTTTTTGTCATCGGGAATGCCAATACCGGTATCGTGAAAATAAAACAACAGGTATTTTCCAACATTGTATGCTCCCAACTGATAAATAATGCCTGAAGGCAATTCCTGCGTATTTTTTACTTCGAACCCAAATTCTATTCGCCCTTCTTTAGTATATTTAATGGCATTGTTTACCAGATTAGTAATAATTTGCTTTAGTCTGACTTCATCAGAAAAGATAGTTTCCGGATTATTCGGATAGTTAAAAATGAGTTCAATTGATTTCTGTGAACCTTTGATGCTGCGTTGAAATTGCAAATATATTTCGTTGAGTAATGCCCCAATATTAAAGGGTCTGAACACGAGTTTGAGCTGATTGGCATCGAGTAACGAAATGTCTAACACATCGTTAATAAGAACGGTAAGTGTTTCGGCATTACGGGAAACAATATCCAGATAATAATTTAGTTCGGTATCTTTATTCTCATCTTTTACAATTTCAGAAAATCCTACAATGGCATTTAATGGCGTTCGGAATTCGTGCGACATATTGGCTAAAAATGCGGACTTTAAGCGATCTGATGCTTCGGCCTGTTGCTTGGCAATTAAATATTTTCTTTTGATTTTTCGCTGAGCCCTAATATTTGCAACAAGAATGGCAATAACGATAACCAACAACGAGATAATCAACAAACTTGATATAAGTAACTGTTTGTTAGCCTGCACAAAGCTCACCGGCTCACCCTGAATAGAACTATTTGGAGGAAGATCGGCTTTTTTGATCCCAAATCTCATCATCGGTTTATAATTAAAAACCATTTCGACCTCGGGAAATAGCAATGGCTGATCGGGATTTTTACCATCCAGCAGGTCAAGCATAATTTTTCCGCCCAAAGTACCTGCTGTAATCCCATTATTGTATGAACCACCCAAGGCTTCTTTTACGCTATGAATATCATATCCGGTAAAAACCGGCAATATGGTTTTTGCAACAATTTTCGAACATAATTCTACCGGATCAACTAAAGTCGTATCATTGAAACGGCTTATGTTTACAAAATATAGTACAGAGTTTAAATCTGCATTTGCAATTGTATCAAACAGTTCCTTTTCGTTTAAATTATCGGTAAAAACCAACTCAAGCGGTTCGAACTTGGTTTTATTTTTAAGTATATCATTTTTATAAACCTGGTTGGTGTTGGATTTATCCAACATAACATAAACTTTTCGGTGACCGGGAAACAATTGTTTGATAGATCGTAAAATAGCAGGATACCCATTCGATTCGATAACACCAAAAATATGCTGTCTAAATAAATCAATTTCATAGTCTTCGATATTCCCAATACCGGTAAATACCAACGGTAAATTATAAAAAAATGGCCTGCTACGATAACTTAAAACAAAGTCGAATGCATCGTTATCTGCCACAATAAGCCCATCAAATTTTATATCCTTATATTTAGTTTCAATGAATTGTAAAAACCGGGCATCATCAATCCCATCCAATAAACGCTTTTTATCTAAAAATTCAACAAATAAATTGATCCCTGCTGTACCCGAAAAAGCTTCCTGTGTACCATGTAATTGCCTGTCGCTCCACAAATTGCCAATATTATACGAACTGATGTAAAGTACATTTTTTTCGGCTTTAATGCCAATACTTGTACATAAAATAAAAACAATTGCGATAAAACACTTCATATAATAAAAATTCAGGTTTAAAGGTAAAACAAATATGAAATATTCTATTAGAACAGATGAAAAAAGTAGATATTTTGTGCTATGTTTTTTTTACTTTTCAAAAAAACCAATATTTTTGCAACACAAAATCGGGGTGTAGCGCAGTTGGTAGCGTGCGTCGTTCGGGACGACGAGGTCGTCAGTTCGAATCTGGTCACCCCGACCAAGAAAAATTCGAAACATTCGGGAACGCCCGCAAACTATTTGTTTGCGGGCTTTTTTTTATTGGCTAAATAAAACAGATCGTTGTACGTAAAATCTTAGATGTAATACAACAAACAAAAAGCATTAAATAGCCCAATACAAAACGAATTAAGGCCATATGCCCTTTGCACCACCAGCGAATGGCTTCCTGCAAAAGTCCATGTGGTACAACACACCAATACGATGGCTTTCGACAGCAAAACAAAAACACGGACAGACAAACAGACCATGGTACGGGGATTGGGTATTGAATTTAGCTCCTACAATGCCAACGGACATCCCGAAGCCGAAAAACAGACCGGTTCAGCCAAAATAATAAGTGTAGCATATTTGCGTTAAAGGTTTGCACAATTTAACAAACAATGGTCAAAAAACAATTTGGAATAGACGAAAAAGCTAGTAATTTTACATCCTGAACGATTGGTATGTTTTGATATTGAATACATCGTGAACATGGCGGTAAGATTAAAACCACTAATTGCACGAATGAGTCAATTAAGGTTTAGTACAGGTAAAAAAAAGTGTCTTTATTGTATTGTCTTAGATAAAACATCAAAAAAGCTTATTTTTGTTCTGTTTCGATGTATTTGAAAAACAAAAACATACATCTTTAAGAATATGTAGATTGACAGAAAAAGATAAAAAAATTAACGATCGCGAAAACAAAAGCAATAACCGCCATGTTTATGTTGCGTATACCACATTGGGGATTCAAATGGTTGTAACAGTATGTGTGTGCGGTTATATTGGTTTTTTTATTGACAACCATTATACACACAAGGTTCCCTATTTAACAGCAACTTTTGCAACAGCGGGGTTTGTGTTAGCATTGGTTAAGTTATTTAAAGCAAAAATATAACGGGTAATAGATGAAGATTGAAACAAAAACATTTCTGAAAAAGATTGGGGTATTAAGTGCGATACTTTGTATACTGGGCCTAACAGTCATACATTCTTTATTGCCACATGTAGATAAATTAACATTTTTACTCCAATTGTTTTTGGTGTCTTTGGGTACATTAATCAGCCATATACAACTCATTAAAGCATTAAAGCACAGTTTAATACGTTTTAACAGCATATTTATGGCCGTATCTATTATTCGAATGTTAGCTTACGCTATATTTATCACATTGTATCTTATATTTATAAAAGTGAACCATATTGAGTTTGTATCTGCGTTTATGATTATCTATTTTTCGTTTTTATTTTTGGATGTGGCAGAATTTATGAAGTTAAGCGATAAGCAGTATAAACCAATCAAAAAAGTTGAGGCAAAAAGACGATGAAAAAACTACTATTATATTTACTGACACTCTTCGTATTTACAACGGTTAAAGCAAACGCCGAAGTGGCAAGCGACACGGTTCAGACAAAAAAAGTAGATGTCGGACACTTAATCCTTTCTCATGTAAACGATGCCTACGAATGGCATATCATAACGATTGGTTCACACCACATCAGCATCCCATTACCGGTAATACTTTTCGACAGCAACCATAATTTGGTGGTATTTATGTCGTCGGAACTTCATCATGGCGAAACGATGTACGGTAAATTTAAAATATCGGAAGACAAGAAATACGAAGGTAAAATAGTGGAGGTTATACCTGATGGCTCCGAAGTTCGTCCCTGGGATTTTTCGATCACTAAAAACGTATTATCGCTCTTCATAGGTATATTACTCATAATTTCAATTTTTATTGCTGTTGGTAAACGGTACACATCCAACACTTTGAAGGCCCCTAAAGGGGTACAAAGCTGGATTGAACCTATCATTTTATTTATCAAAAACGACATTGCACTACCGTCTATTGGCGAGAAAAGACATGGACAGTTTTTACCTTACCTGCTCACACTTTTCTTTTTTATACTGATCAACAATTTATTGGGTCTGATTCCAGTGTTTCCGGGCGGAGCAAACCTTACAGGCAATATTGCGGTAACCATGGTTTTGGCTTTAATAACCTTTGTAATAACTTCGGTTAAAGGCACTAAGAGTTACTGGTTACATTTGGTGAACACACCGGGAGTACCCTGGTGGCTCAAATTTCCAATTCCTTTGATGCCATTTGTAGAAATACTTGGGGTGTTTATAAAACCGATCGTGCTTATGGTGCGTTTGTTTGCAAACATTACTGCGGGGCATATTGTGGCATTAGGCTTTTATTCATTGATATTTGTATTTGGCGAAAAGAATATATTTGCGGGCTATGGCGTATCGGTAATATCGGTTACATTTACCATATTTATGGGTCTGCTCGAATTGTTGGTGGCTTTTATACAAGCTTATGTATTTACGCTACTTTCGGCATTGTATTTTGGTATGGCCATGGAAGAGAGTGAAACACATTAAATAATAAATCAAATTAATAATTATAACATGTTAACATTAGGATTAATTATGCAGGTAATAGCCGATGTGGCTATCGCAAAGGCAGGTGCCGGAATAGGTGCCGGGTTGGCAGCCATTGGTGCAGGTATTGGTATAGGTAATATTGGTAGTAGTGCGCTGGAGGCCATTGCCCGTCAGCCGGAAGCCATTGGCGATATACGGTCGAATATGATTCTTGGAGCCGCACTTGTTGAAGGGGTAGCCTTTTTCAGCATCGTTATTTGCTTGCTTATATTATTTGTGTAGTACGATATTGTTTCGTTGCAACCCGTAAAAATGCGGGTTGCAGCAAAAACATTTTGGAGTAATTTTTAATTTTAAATAAAAAGTTATGGGCTTAGTCACACCCGATATCGGGCTGATATTCTGGATGGTGCTATCGTTTACCATATTGGTTTTTGTACTTAAAAAGTATGCATGGAAACCGATTTTAACGGCACTGCACACCCGCGAAACAGCCATCGAAAATGCCTTGAATCGTGCAGAAGAGGCCAAACAGGAGATGCTGACACTTCAGGCAGGCAACGAAAATATTCTGAAACAGGCTGTACTTGAACGCGAAAAAATAGTACGAGAAGCACGCGAAATGCGCGAAAACATAATTGCTGAAGCCAAAAAAACGGCTCACGACGAATCGGTGCGGATGAAAAAAAATGCACTCGAAGAAATAGAACATCAGAAGCTTTTGGCTATTAAAGAGATGCACGATGCCGTGGCAACTTTATCGGTAGATATTGCCGAAAAAGTATTGAAAGATATTCTTGCAGATAGCACCACACAAAAAACACTGGTCGACAAATATGTGAAAGACCTGAAGTTTAATTGAGTAACTGTTAAGTAGTAAATATTTATAGATTTATCGGTTTTGAAAAACATAAAAATTGCTGACAGATACGCAAAAGCCCTCTTTTTAAGGGCAGCAGAGTTGGATGCATTAACCGAAACCAGGCTGGATGCAGATTTGGTATTACTTATGCTAAACCAACATGCAGACTTTGGTTTGGTACTAAGCAATCCGGTATACCAAAGCTGGCACAAAGCCATGCTTATCGAAAAAACATTCAAGGCATCGATCGGGTTGCTCACCTACCATTTTATGCAATTGGTTATTGCCAATGGCCGGGCCGATTGCCTCCACGAAATACTGAACCGTTTTGTAGCAATTTACAATAAAAAAATGGGTATTGTAACCGGAAGACTTACCACACCAACCATACCGGAAGTGGTTCAGATCAAAGACATTCAAGACAAAATATTCGGTTCATACAAAACAGAAGTAGAACTCGATTTTGTTGAAAATCCCGACTTGCTTGGTGGTTTTATTCTTCAAATAGAAGACAAGCTTTTTGATGCGAGCATTTCGGGCAAATTAAGGCGTATTAAAACAATGCTGATTTCTGAAAATTAAAAGTGTAACGATATAAACAAAAAATATATGGCTGGATTAAAACCTGCTGAAGTTTCTGAGATATTAAAGCAACAACTTGCTACATTCGATACAAAAGTTGAGGTCACCGAGGTAGGTACGGTGGTTCAGGTAGGCGATGGTATTGCCCGTGTGTTTGGACTTTCGAAAGTACAATCGAACGAAATGGTTGAGTTTGAAAGCGGACTTGTAGGTATTGTACTGAACCTGGAGGCCGACAATGTAGGGGTGGTACTTTTGGGGCCATCGGAGAAGGTTAAAGAGGGCGATCTTGTTAAAAGAACCCACCGCATAGCATCGATAAAAGTGGGCGAAGGTCTGTTAGGTCGTGTGGTCAACACGCTGGGCCAACCCGTTGACGGTAAAGGCGAAATAACCGGAACACTTTACGAAATGCCACTTGAGCGAAAAGCACCAGGAGTGATATTCCGACAGCCGGTAAACGAACCATTGCAAACCGGCATTAAAGCCATTGATGCGATGATTCCGATTGGTCGCGGACAGCGTGAGTTAATTATTGGCGACCGCCAAACAGGCAAAACAGCCATTGCTTTAGATACAATCCTCAATCAAAAAGAGTTTTACGAAAGGGGTGAACCGGTATACTGTATTTATGTGGCCATTGGACAAAAAGGCTCCACCGTAGCTAACATTGCCAAAACACTCGAAGAGCATGGTGCCATGGCCTACACCACCATTGTGATGTCGACCGCTGCCGATCCTGCCGCATTGCAATTTTATGCGCCGTTTGCAGGGGCAACAATTGGTGAGTTTTTCCGTGATACGGGCAGGGCAGCATTGATTGTGTATGACGATTTGTCGAAACAGGCGGTTTCGTATCGCGAAGTTTCATTGTTACTTCGTCGGCCGCCGGGTCGGGAAGCATATCCTGGCGATGTATTTTATCTGCATTCGCGCTTATTGGAGCGTGCGGCAAAAATTGTTAAGTCCGAAACGGTTGTGAAGCAGATGAACGATGTACCCGACTCTATCCGTCATTTACTCAAAGGCGGTGGTTCGCTTACGGCATTGCCCATAATCGAAACACAGGATGGCGACGTATCGGCCTATATCCCCACGAATGTGATTTCTATTACAGATGGTCAGATTTTTCTCGAATCGAACCTCTTCAATTCAGGTATCAGGCCTGCGATTAACGTAGGAATCTCGGTTTCGCGTGTAGGCGGTTCAGCCCAGATAAAAGCGATGAAAAAAGTGGCCGGAACACTTAAACTATCTCAGGCAGAGTACCGCGAACTTGAGGCATTTTCGAAATTCGGTTCAGACCTTGATGCAGCAACCAAATCGGTTTTAGACAAAGGTGCCCGTAATGTGGAATTGCTGAAACAAGGCGTTCATTCGCCGGTAAGCGTCGAAAAACAAATCGCAATATTATATCTTGGCACCAAAGGGTTACTATCTAAAGTTCCGGTTACTAAAATAAAAGAATTTGAAGCAGAGTTTTTGGATATTCTGGAAAAGAAACATGTTGAATTGTTGCAATTGCTTGCCAAAGGCGTAATTAACGATGATATGGAGAAGATATTAGCAGAAACTGCGGCTGAATTATCGGAACGTTTTAAGTATTAACCGGTTCGAACACAATCGTTTTAGTACTTAAAATCAGAAACAACACATGGCAAATTTAAAGGAACTAAGAAACAGAATAGCATCGGTAAAGTCGACGCAACAGGTTACACGGGCCATGAAGATGGTATCGGCGGCCAAGTTGCGTAAGGCACAGGATGCGATTATTCAATTTCGACCGTATGCCGGGAAATTGCAGGAGATTATGGTTGCACTAAGTACCGAAAATTCGGAGTGTAATCACAACTGCTTTTCGGATGTTAGAGAGCCGCAAAAGATTTTGATTGTGGCAATTGGATCGAACCGGGGCTTGTGTGGCGGGTTTAATGCCAATATTACCCGGAAAATTTTCGAAATGGTCGAAAATAAATATGCCCGGCAATATAACAATAAGTCACTCGATATAATTATTCTTGGCAAAAAGATAGAAGATGGCGTAAAGGCAAAAAAGATCAGAATTTCGAAAACCAATCACGATTTGCTTGGCGAAATTTCCTTTATCAACACGTCGCGTTTTGCTGAAATGATTATGGATGAGTTTATTGAAAAGAAATACGACAAAGTAGAGTTAGTATATAACCGGTTCAAAAACTCCATAACCCACTATTTAACGGTAGAGCAGTTTTTGCCGATTGAACTACCCGAACTTGCCGGAACGAGTGAACAAATGCGCAACGAGCAACTGAACACCATTTTTGAACCATCTAAAGAGGAAGTGATGAAAATGGTGATTCCGAAATCGCTTAAAACGCAGTTTTACAAGGCATTTCTCGATTCGGCCGCCTCGGAGCACGGTGCCAGAATGACGGCAATGCACAAGGCCACCGACAATGCCGGCGACTTGATTAAGGCATTGAATTTAACCTACAATAAGGCACGACAATCATCAATTACAAACGAAATTCTGGAGATTGTAAGTGGTGCCAACGCATTAGGTTCATAAAAACACAAGAATAAAAATCGTAAATAAAACAACAAAATAATATGTCGCAATCGAAAGGTAAAATATCGCAGGTAATTGGTCCGGTAGTGGATGTGAGCTTCGATGAGCCAGGGGCTCGCATGCCCGGCATATACGAGGCATTGGAAGTAACCAGAGAAAATGGCTCGATATTGATTTTAGAATGTCAGCAACACACCGGCGAACATGTGGTACGCACAGTAGCCATGGACTCTACCGATGGTCTCTACCGCGGCATGGAAGTGCGCAGTACCGCCTCACAAATTTCGATGCCCACCGGCAAAGCGATTAATGGCCGTTTGATGAATGTAATTGGCGAAGCCATTGACGGCATAGGTACATTATCGAAAGAGAATGCCTATGAAATACACGGTAAGCCGCCAAAATTCGAAGATCTTTCGGTAGAAAAAGAGATCCTGTACACGGGTATTAAGGTTATCGACCTGCTCGAACCCTATTCTAAGGGTGGCAAAATTGGTCTATTTGGTGGTGCCGGTGTAGGTAAAACCGTACTCATTATGGAGCTGATTAACAATGTAGCTAAAAAATACAACGGTCAGTCGGTATTTGCCGGTGTGGGCGAACGCACCCGCGAGGGCAACGACCTGCTACGCGAAATGATAGAATCGGGCGTAATAAAATACGGCAAGGCCTTTAACGAAAGTATGGAAAAAGGCGAATGGGATTTGAGTCTGATCGACAAAGAAGAACTCGCCCAATCGAAAGCCACATTGGTTTTTGGCCAAATGAATGAACCACCGGGTGCACGCGCCAGGGTAGCTCTTTCGGGACTTACCGTGGCCGAGTATTACCGCGATGGTGATAAAAAAGGCAAGGGCAACGATATTCTCTTTTTTGTGGATAACATCTTCCGTTTTACGCAAGCCGGATCTGAGGTGTCGGCACTTTTAGGTCGTATGCCATCGGCAGTGGGTTATCAGCCCACGCTGGCCAGCGAAATGGG
>QKHT01000206.1 GCA_003249935.1 Bacteroidota bacterium | reverse complement strand
TGATGTACGGTGGCTTGGAACTTGCCGAAATAATTAAAATCGACAAATCATTACCTGTTCTAAAAGAACTGGTTGTGGGTAAGCCGTACATCAAACAACGGGGACTTAAATTCAATATTCCGCTCGATATTCGCACGCCAAGTTATCAGGATGCAGGCGATGCTGCGCAAAACAACATTGCCGAAATGTGGAACATCGAATTTTGGAAGGCATATCTCGATATGATGGCACGCAACCGCTACAACGTGCTCACATTGTGGAATCCGCACCCATTTCCGTCGATGATAAAAAACGAAAAATATCCCGATATCGCCTTGAATGACGTTTGTGGAACCTCGTTTCCTTTAGATACCGACCGTACCGACGAACCAACGGCAAAGTTTATTGCCGGATGTGGCATTTCGCAGGAGGTTCTCGACAATCTGGTTGTGCTGAAAAAAATGACCATTGAAGATAAAATAGCGTTCTGGCGACAGGTAATGCAATACGCCAAAGCGCGCGGCGTAAAGGTTTACATCATTACATGGAATATTTGGATGAACAGCATTGCCACCCCGGGCTGGTACCGAGAACAGGAAAACAAAAAAGGAGATATAACCGGAAAGTATGGCATAAACAACGACCAGGAAAATCCGAAAACCATTGCTTATTTGCGCGAAGCTGTTAAGGACCTTATATTAACTTATCCCGATTTGGCCGGCATAGGCGTAACAGCCGGCGAAAATATGGAGGATCGCAATGATGAGTACGACCGCGAAAAATGGCTTTGGGCAACCTATGGCGAAGGGGTTATGGATGCTAAAAAAGTTGATCCAAGCCGAAGCGTGGAGTTCATACACCGCTATTGGCAAAGTGGTGTTGGAACCATTGTAAACGATTTCATTGGCAAATATCCCGATAAAATTGCACTTAGCTTTAAATATGCCCGTGCCCGTATGTATGCAACCCCTGCACCACGCTGGGCCGACGAGTACATTAAAGAATACAGTGCTTTCGGGCTAAAAAGCTGGTGGAATGTACGCAACGACGACATTTTCCATTTCCGTTGGGGAAATCCGGCGTATGCTTCGGAATTCATTAAAAATATTCCACCGGAGGCTGTAACTGCCGGTTATTATATGGGCAGCGACGGTTACGTTTGGGGTCGTGAGTTTATTAGCAAGCACCCGCAATCGCCTCGCGAGCTCGAAATTGACAAACATTGGTACAACTTTATGCTATGGGGACGCATGGGTTACGACCCCGATATGTCGCAGGACAGGATAAAAGGCATGCTCGAATTGAAATATCCGAAAGCACCTGTCGACGAACTTTACAGAACCTGGTCTACCGCATCGTTAATACCCTCTTTGGTAACCAGTTTTCACTGGCACGATTGGGATTTTATGTGGGCGATCGAAGGGTGTCTCGATTTGCGCAAAGGGTTTCACACGGTTGATGATTTCATTAAAAAAGAACCGATGGAGGGTTCAGGCATTATTTCAATTCCGCAATTTGTATCATCAATAAAAAATAAGAAAGCTATTTCGGGCATTTCGCCGCTTCAAATTGCCCACCGTCTCGATTCCATGGCAATTGAAGTTTTGAATTTTACCGAAAACGAACACAAAGTGAACGAAGGCAAAATTTCGGGTTCGTACGACGAACTGATTTATGACCTCGATGCCTGGGCAAATATGGGCAAATACTATGCTTCGAAAATTCGTGGCGCTTACTATCTGCATGCCTATCGTCAGGGCTTGGGTAAGGAAAATAAAGCATTGTCTGTTAAAGAATTAGAAGTTGCATTAACCAATTGGAAAGCCTACGCAGCAGCAGCCACACGCAATTACAAACCCCAGTTTATGGCCAAAACACGCACCATCGATTGGGATAAACTAACTAACGATGTTGAGAAAGATTTAGCCATCGCAATAGCGTCAGCATTTTGATTTACAAATGTTTTTAAAAAGCGATCTTTAACTTGAGCGGCATCTAAATATGTGCGAAGAAATAGTGATTTAACAATTACAACAATGCTATTTTATAAAGAAACAAAGCTCTCCATTTTGATTAAGTAAAATAATAAAAGGATTAGTCGATTTTGACTGGTTGTGGTTAATTGATTGACTATGTAGTTTTTAAAGAACTATAATCTTTAATAAACCACGGTTAGTATTAATAATGATTTTGCGAAACATTAAAACAAAAAAAAAGAATGTCGAAAAAAATAATAATTCTTATTACATCACTGTTTCTGATGAATTTAATTTTTGCTCAATCCAGGGTAACAATATGCGTAAAGGATACAAATCAATCTACCATTTTTGCGATAGGAGATATAAAGTCGGCCTTGACAAAGAAGGGATTTTTGATTGATGAGAAGAAATTTGATAAAGTGCCGGCATATAAAAACCATGTTATTGTGATTGCAAATCAGCACGATTCGGAAACGATGCAATTATTTAAAAACGCGGGTGGATATGCTTTTGGAAATCTATCGAAACAGGCTTATGCTATTCGCAAAACAGGTTTTACAAATCCAACCTATTGGGTGTTTGGCGGTGACAGAGCCGGCGTTATGTATGGCGGATTACGATTGGCCGAAATAATCACGCTCGATGGATTGGAAAACGTTGAGGACGAGCAAGATCAGCCTTTTATCGACCGTCGTGGAATCAAATTTAATATACCGTTGGATAAACGCACCCCATCGTTTGCCGATAATGGGATTAATGCCGATATGCACATCGAATATGTTTGGGATATTAATTTCTGGACCGCATGGTTAGACGACATCGCTCGTTATCGGTACAATTTTATTTCGTTGTGGAGCCGCCATCCTTTCCCAAATTTGGTAAAATTGAAAAATTTTCCGGAAGCTGCAATGAACGATGTTTATAACAATGCCGGATTGGTAAAAAAGATGACCATTGATGAGAAAATAGCCATGTGGCAGAAGGTTATCGAATATGCCAATAATCGTTGTATCGATATTACATGGATAACATGGAACATTTTTCTTGATTATACTAAAGGTGTTACCAGCATGAAAGAGAGTGGTTTAGATGCCGAAACGATGCGTTACACCCGTGAATGTACATCAGAGCTGCTTCGTACTTATCCGGGGTTGCATGGCATTGGTGTAACTTCGGGCGAGCAAATGCGCGAATTAGAGACCGCTGAACAGAAAGAAGATTGGATGTTTAAAACTTATGGGCTGGGTGTTTTAGATGTAGCAAAAGAGCAACCCGAAAGAGATATTCTGTTTATTCATAGATATTGGTGGACCACTTTCGAAAACATTAAACACTATTTTAAGCCACTTATCGATCAACCAAACATAACATTCGATATGAGTTTTAAATATGCAAAGGCACGGCTTTATTCAGCTCCCGATCCGACCTTTGCAACCGAAACTGTGTTGAAAACCTTGCCCTCCGATTTGCGTTCGTGGTGGAATTTGCGGAACGATGATATTTTAAATTTCCGCTGGGCCGATCCCGATTATGTACGTGCCTATATGTTTAATTTACCTCCCGAAAACCAAACTGCAGGTTATCACATGGGCTCCGATCGATATGTTTGGGGGCGTGAAACATCGTTACGCGATCATTCTGAACCTCGTCAGCTTCAAACGCAATTCAATTGGTACAGCTTTATGCTCTGGGGACGAATGGGGTACAATCCAAATACATCCAATAGTTTTTACGTCAAGGTTTTAGAGAATAAATACCCCGGTGTTAACAGCACGGCATTGTTTGGCGCATGGCAAAATGCTTCGCAATCGTTCCCTTTGGCAACAAAATTCCATTGGCACGATTGGGATTACATGTGGCATGTTGAAACCTGCTCGGGATACGACGAAAAATCAGGATTGAATTTAACTAAACGATTTTATGATGTGTTGAGTTTTATCGATAATCCTACGATGGATGGTAGCGGATTAATAAAAATATCGGACTACACCAAAGCTGTTGTGGCTGGCAAAACACCCGAATTAAACACCCCTTTCACCCATGCTTTGCTAATGAAACAATATGCCAACAAAGCTTTGGCTGAGGTGGGAAAAATAGGTAAATCGTCTAACACAGAACTTAGCAGCATTAAAGAAGATATTCGCGCTCAGGCGCAAGTGGGATTGTACTACGCTTATAAAATCGAGGCAGCCACGTACCATTCGTTATATACGGCTACCAACGACGAAAAATACAAAACGCTGGCCATTCAATCGATGTTGCGTTCGTATAAGGCTTGGGATGTTTATATTCAAATTTTCCGCACACAATACGACCCCGGCCGTATGTCGATTATTAACCGTGCGGTCGATTTCGACGAAATGCTGCAATCGGTTCAAAAAGATGTAGAATTGGTAGGTGGAAAACATACCGACAAAATAGTTCCAATTAAGGAGCTTTAAATCAATTATTTATTGCAATTACATTATTAATGATAATGAAGAAGGGTTGTAGAATATCTCTGTTAAGTTTGTTTGTCGTTTTAAGCCTATCTGTTTTTTCACAAACCGTGTGGACCTCAACAGGTAATCCAATAATCAGGCATTTACGAACTGCCGATCCTTCGTGCCATGTATGGAGCGATGGTAAGCTTTGGGTTTATGCATCGCACGATCAGGACACTGCGACCGATTATGCATCCATGGATGGATATCATGTTTTTTCGACACCCGATTTGGTAACCTGGACCGATCATGGGGAAATGCTTCACTCAAAAAACGTGCCGTGGGTACAAGGTGGGTATATGTGGGCTCCCGATTGTGCCTTTAAAAATGGTAAATACTATTTCTATTTCCCATCGAAAGACAAAACCGGTGGTTTTAGAATCGGTGTTGCCATTAGCACCAATCCTGCCGGGCCATTTATTCCCGAAGCCAATTATATTCAAGGTACTTCAGGAACCGACCCTTGTTGTTTTATCGATGATGATGGGGTGGCCTATCTCTACTTCGGTAGTTCTAAAGTTGCCCGGTTAAAAGATAATATGATTGAGTTGGACGAAACGCCAAGGACCGTAAACTATGGCACCACAGGTTTGTCTTTTGAAGGCAGTTGGATGCACAAACGTAATGGCAAATACTACTATAGTTGGACAGACTTCAAAGCTTCGGAGCAGGGTTTATATTCGATGGGCGACTCCCCTTACGGTCCGTTTGTATATAAAGGAGCGATGACCGGACGACCTGGTGGCGCTCAGGATCATCATTCAATATTCGAGTTTAAAAATCAGTGGTACTATTTTTATCATGTAGGCAATTATAATGGAGGAAGTGGCAACAGGCGCAACGTTTGTGCGGAGTATTTGAGTTATAATGTCGATGGTACGATAAAAAGAGTAGTCTATACTTCGAAAGGTGTATCTGCGCCTGCACCGCAACCATTGCGTTTACCCGGCAAAATTGAGGCCGAAGCTTATAGTTCAATGTCGGGCATAAACACCGAGAACACAACTGATATGGGTGGTGGTTCGAACATAGGAAATATCGAAAATGGCGACTGGGTAGAATATACGGCAAACATCGACAAGAGTTTTGGTGAATATTGGCTTGCATACAGAGTAGCCACAGTTACAAGTGGTGGCACTATAGATTTTGAAGTGAACGGGAACAACCTTGGAACAGTTGTGGTTAAGAATACCGGAGGATGGCAAAAATGGGTGACCTCAGATTCCATAAAAATTAGTTTAACCGGAGGGGTCGATACTAAGTTTCGGTTGAAGTTTAAAGGCGGTTCCGGTGGCTTGTTAAATATTAACTGGTTTACCCTGAATTACATTGACCCAACAGCTCTACATCCGGTTAACGAAAAACTACCTATTACTATTTTTCGAAATTCAGCGATGCGCGAATTGTCTTTTGCAGGTATTGAACCGGGAACGACAATAAATATCTTCAATGCAAATGGTCATTTGGTTTATAGTAATCAGGCTATCAACGAGTTGATTACAATCAATACCGCGTTGTTTTCCAAAGGCGTTTATATCATAAAGCTTCAAAAAGAAAATAGTGTAGCAATTAGAAAATTCAATTTATAAAACGCATTGAAATGAATAACTTATTTAACAAATAGCATATGACAAAGTCCAAAGTATTGCCTCTTGTTTTAGCCTTCTTTATCAGCGCATTAAGCAAGGCCGATATTATAAAAGTATATTTTGACACCTCAAAACCTCAGGTCTCTTTTGCCGTTTCGGAACTGGAATCGGTTCTGGTTTCTCAGGGCAATTCGGTAATTCAGATTCAGTTGAGCAGCCTACCCAGGAAACCTGAGGCTACCAGCATTCTTTTCCTAAAAAAGTCGGAAAACGAAGCAATTAACAAGGCCATATCATTGGGAGTGAAAACCGATGCAGCGATTCAGGCCGAGGGGTTCAGTTTAGATCGAAGTGCCAACGGCATTGTTTCGGTTTTGGCCACGGACGATGCCGGACTGATGTATGGAGGGCTTGAACTGGCAGAGCAAATAAAAACCAAAGGAATAAAATCGGTGGTTCCCACCCTTCAAAATCCATATATGGCAGTGCGAGGAACTAAATTCAATATTCCGCTCGATGTGCGCACGCCAAGTTACACCGATGTGAGCGATGCCGGACAAAAGAACATTGCCCACATGTGGGATTACAAATTTTGGACCGAGTATATTGATGCCGTTGCCCGAAGCCGCTACAACCTCGTTTCGCTTTGGAATATGAACCCGTTTCCCAGCATGGTAAAAGTGCCCGAATACCCCGAAGTGGCTTTAAACGATGTGCAACGCTCCACTACACAATGGAAAGAGGTCTATTCGATGGCTGCGGCAAATTTTAATGAGCCCGAAATACTCAATAATGTGGAGGTGGTGAAGAAAATGACCATCGACGAAAAAATTGAGTTCTGGCGCAAAGTAATGAAATATGGCAAAGAGCGTAACGTAAAATTCTATATCATAACATGGAATCTTTTGACTTATGGCGCAGAAGGAAAGCATGGCATTGTCAACGATTTTAAAAACGAAACCACCATCGACTATTTTCGCAAAAGCGTAAAACAGATGGCACTCACCTACCCCGACCTTGCCGGCATTGGCATATCGCCAAGCGACAATTTCAGT
This sequence comes from Bacteroidota bacterium, assembly GCA_003249935.1. Lineage (GTDB taxonomy): Bacteria > Bacteroidota > Bacteroidia > Bacteroidales > UBA5342 > SZUA-561. Next base: position 4,860 of record QKHT01000206.1, on the reverse strand, counting down.
AAAGAAGCCACTCCGGCCGATAAAGAGGAATGGGTTTACCGCACCTTCGGACTGGGCCTGCTCGATGCGGTAACCGAAAACCCCAATCGGAAAATAACCTTTATCCACCGAAACCATGCTGTTGGCGTGGATGCTATGGTCGATAAATTCAAACGCTTGGTCGATCACAAAAACATCCATTTCGTGTTCAGCTACAAATATTCGGAGGGACACTCATTGAGCTCAACAACTCAACCTTTCTGCAACAAGTTTGTCAATGATTTGAGCAAGTACAAAAACATCAAAACGCTGTGGACACTCCGCAATGATGACAACTTCTATTTCCGTTGGGGCGCCCCCGATTTTGTGCGTGAGTTTATTCAAAATATTCCAGCCAATGTAAGCGAAGGAATGTACTATGGTTCAGACAATTACATTTGGGGTCGCGAATTTCTGAGCAAAGATCCCCGCAATGCCGGCGAGTTGGAAATAAACAAACATTGGTATCACTTTATGCTTTGGGGACGATTATCTTATAATCCCAAAACAGACAATGGCGTGTTTAAAAACATTGTAGCCAACCGTTTCGGCATTTCAAACGCCGATAGTTTGTTCGAAGCATGGCAGGCAGCATCCATGATTTACCCCATTACCACAGGGTTTCATTGGGGTAAATTCGATTTGCAATGGTACATCGAAGGTTGCAAAGGCTTGAAGGGGTTTACGGAACACAAAAACGGTTTTCACGATGTAAACAGCTTTATCGACCTGCCAACGCATCCCGGAACCCGCAACCAGACCATTCCGGCTTACGTGGCCATGATAACCAAAGGCTTAACTACCGACAGCATCACACCGGTTCAGATCGCAGCACAGCTTCATCAACAAGCCGATAAGGCGCTTTCGATTCTGAAAACGTTAAAGCCCAACGAAAATATCGAATACAACTACACGCTCAAGGATATCGAAGCGATGGCCTATCTGGGCAAATACTACGCTTACAAAATAGAGGGTGCAGTTGAATTACAAAAATACCGGGTTATAAGTCGGCACAAAAAAGAGAATCAAATGGCTGCTGTTGAGCAACTTACGCAGGCTGGTATCTATTGGAAAATGTATGCCGAACTGATTAAAGAATCGTACAAAAGCCTTATGGACCAACCGTGTGGGAATCGTCGATTTCGATGCGATTTACCGCTGGGTAATGGACGATTTAACCATTGCAAAAGGCGCAATTTAACCTCATAACACCATAAAGATAATGTTCATGAAAAATATAGTTTCAATTCTCATCTTCATATTGGGTTGCTGCACAACAGTTCAGGCTCAACTTACAACCTATACTTATCCTGCCGAAGCGCGCATTTCGCCCTTTTACAAAATGAGTGTCACACAAAAAGGCAACACCCAAACCCCATCGGTATTGGTGAGCGAATGTCCCGATGGGCCGTTTTCGCAGCACAAAATCTGGATTACGGTTCAAGACCGCAGTATGTCGTTTTGCAATTTCGATTTTTCGGGTGAACCGGTTCAGGTAGCGGTTACCAAAACATGGGGAACAAAGGCAAATAACGTAGAAATCACCCCAAAACGGTTCGGCACTGTCATCGACTATTTCGATGGATATACCGTAAAGTTCACCCTCGAAAAACCTGAATATGTGTCGGTTCGCTTTGTTTGCGACGACAATACCGATGAATTCAACAACATAAAAAACGGCTTGATGGTGTTTGCCGATGTGCCCGAAGCCGGGACTCCCAAAATAACCGACATAGGGGTGTCGCTCTATGGAAAGGATTGCGATTGCATGAACGCCGAAGTCATCTATTTCAAACCCGGCGTGTACAACTTGTTCGATTTACTGCCTAACGGCATGTTGAATTTGCACGATAACCAGTCGATATATGTGGCGGGCGGAGCTTATGTGTATGGCACTGTGAATGGTTCGGGAACGGTAAATGCCCGAATATTCGGTAGAGGCGTAATCAGCGGGTTTAAACACGAATTTCATTACGACGGCATGAGTCAGTCGATAGAGATGGATCCCAGCAATCACCGCATCAACACCAAGCGCGGACGCAATCACACCATCGAAGGGGTAACTCTTTTAGAATCGGTAAATCACACGCTGGTAGTACCCGAAAAGTCGTTGGTAAAGGACACCAAATTTATCTCGTGGGCTTGCAACAACGATGGCTTACGCTCGGGCGATGGTTCGGTGGTCGATCATGTGTTTATGAAATTGTGCGACGATTATTTTTATGGCACTACTTCAACCTTAATAACCCGCAGTGTGTTCTGGCCTATGTTTAATGGCGGAACCATGCAATTGGGCTGGGGTAACAATTTTTGCGACAATGGTGCCCGTTTCCTCAACAACGACATTATTAATCCCGAGTGGGATTGGATTGGCTCAAACACCGGGTTTATAGCCTCGCAATGCGAACCCGATGCACGAATTTCGAACATTGTTATCGAAGACCTGCACATCGATGGTACGATTAATGCGCTGGCGGCCCTTGACTTTGCTGTGGATCGCACCGGATACAACTACAACGGGTTCATTAAAGATATTACCTTCCGAAACATTGAACTCAATGGCCAGCAAATCTGGTTCAGCCCAAAAGGTTGGGACGATTACGAACGGGTTGAAACCCAACTTAGTCGCGATTACAGCACAAGCCCCGAAAATCCGGCACGTGGCGGAAAGAGCATTTTAAAAGGGGCAAAAAATGACGATGGCAGGATTTCGTATGTCGAAAACATCACCTTCGAAAATGTGAAAATGAATGGCGAATGGATTACGGAAAAGAACTACCGAAAATATTTCGATGTCGATCCGCAAACCACCCGCAACATCACCTTTAGCTACAATCCGCAACTGCTTTTTAAAGACCGACCGGCGTACACTTCCACAGCCGATTACGCCAAACAAGACATCGGATTCCAGCAATCGGATGTAAAGAGTACCTCCGGTAAAAATGCAGGATGGCTGACCAAGGGCGACAAAATTGCAGTGACGGTAAATATACCCACCGATGGCAAATATGAAGTTCGATATAGCATTATGCCGCTTTATGGCGATGTGAAAGTGAACCTTAAAGTAGGCAAAACAAGTTCCGAAAAGTTGAATATTGAACTGCCGCGCGATAATGCTTTTGGCAACATTAAAAGGGTTTGCAAAAGTGCGTTCCAATTGTCGAAAGGGAACAGCAAGCTCGAACTCGAAGTGACGGAAGGCCACTGCTACATCGATTTAATCGAAATTGTACCCGAATCGGAGATAAAGGGCACACCCGACTATTTCGTTTACACCTATTGGCATGGCGTATTAAGGAAACCATCGTCGAACTGGGTTTCGGCCTCGCTTTCGTTTGCCGTTACCGACGATACACTTTACGTGATGCAACGGGGCCGGTTTGGTAACGACATGAAAATCAAAGATTTTTCATCTGAGAATAGCGACGACAACCATCTCACTTTAACCATTTTCGACAATATGGGAAAAGCCACGATCGAAAAACGTGGGGCTAAGGAAATAAAGATGGTAGATATCCGAAAACTACCGTCAGGAAGTTATTTTGCCTTACTATCGGACGAGAAAAACTATTGGATAACGAAACAATTTATAAAATACTAAAGGGATGAACCGTAATCACGAAAGACGACATCGAAATTGGCACATTGCAGGTGGAAAATGTGGTCGTAGAAAAAGTAATATCTCAATGACAAAACTTCAGTTATGGGCTAAAGATGAATGTGATGCGATACTGCAAATTGTAAATAGATTTTAAAATGAAACAATATAAAAGAAACAGATATATGATAAGCAATATGATATTAATATCAATAGGTAACATGAAGTATTTTAAGACAATAGCCATATTATTGCTATGCATAGCCGCTTCGATAAATGCACTATCGCAACCTGTCGCCAACTACCGTTGGACGACGATCGAAACAAAAGGCACACCAACCGGTCGTCACGAAAACTCAATGGTCGAATACAAAGGAAAATTCTATCTCCTTGGCGGCCGTGGCATTAATCCGGTCGATGTTTATGACCCAAAAACGAACAGTTGGGAAGCTAAATCGAAATCGCCCATACAGATACACCACTTTCAGGCAGTGGTGTATAACGATGCCATTTACCTGATTGGTGCCATGACCGGCGGTTATCCGAAAGAACCGGCATTGGAAAATATCTGGATCTACTACCCCGAAACCGATAAGTGGGTAAAAGGGCCTGAAATACCCGAAGCTCGCAGGCGTGGTGGTGCCGGAACGGTGATCTATAACGATAAAATCTATATGGCTTGCGGTATAAAAATCGGCCATACAAGCGGCACAAACAATTATTTCGACAGTTACGATTTAAAAACCGGAGAGTGGAAACAACTCACCGATGCCCCGCATGTTCGGGATCATGTTCCGGCAATTGTGGTCGACGACAAACTTTGGTTGGTAGGTGGCCGAAACACCAGCGTACATTTCGAAGACAATTTCGGTGCTTTTTTTAACGCCGTAGAACCGAATGTCGACTACTACGACTTTAAGAAAGAACAATGGTTCACCCTAAAAGAGACTTTACCCATTGCCACCGCAGCCGGAAGTTTGGTGAATATCGGCAAAAAACTGCTCTACATTGGTGGCGAAGGACTTCAGGCTCAGGCATACAACAACACCCAATGTCTTGATTTAGAGACCGGCAAATGGTCGCAAATGGCAGCACTTAACACCGGAAGACATGGTACCGGGGCCGTGGTGCACGACAATAAAATTTATACCGTAGCCGGCAGTCCGGTAAAAGGTGGTGGTGAACTCACCTCGATGGAGGTATTCGCGGCCGATCACCAGTGGAAATCGTTATTTAACGGAAAA
>QKHT01000197.1 GCA_003249935.1 Bacteroidota bacterium | reverse complement strand
TCAATGTGTTACAAAATGATTCTTTTTCAAAGCTTAATAAGCCTCGAAAAGAGTTCATCATCAATGTTCTTTGGCATATTTTGAGCATCAAAGGTAAGATTAATTTTCTTCAGTTTGAACGATTTTCATCCTATTGCGAACAAATTTATCGAAATCAGTTTGAGAAAAAGTTTGACTTCCTTACATTTAATAAGCATTTGAATAACCAAGTTGCTTCTTCCGAACGTCTCGTTGCATTAGATCCAAGTTACATACCCAAGGCTGGCAAATGTACATCATGAAGATATACTCCGCTACTGTATACTTTAAGGCATTTAAGAAAATTATATTTCTCAACTGACCTGAAATTAGATGGAGAAAAAATAGTGAGTTACTACCAATCAAGATTTCAAATCGAATTTTTATATCGTGATGCAAAACAATTTACCGGGCTCACTCATTGTCAAGCCCGAAGCGAAAATAAGCTCGATTTTCACTTTAATGCATCCCTTATCGCTGTAAATTTGGCGAAATACGATTGGCTATCCCAGAAAAACAACATGAATAAACCATTCTCAATGTCCGACTATAAAACATTGTATAATAACGCATTGATGCTCGAAAGATTTATGTACATGTTTGCTGTTAACCCAAACACTGCTAAAAATCAGAAAATTGTCAAAGAACTATTGGATTACGGCAAAATTGCCGCTTAAAATTTAACGAACTATTGTGTGTAAAATGTTGGAGAAATAGACTTTAAGTCTATTCATCTACTTTGTGCAAGATGAATAGAATAGAAAACATCTTTTTGCCTGAGCATTCAATCGAATGACGCAATTGTTCAGAATAACAGAATTACCAACCAACCGTGTAAATATTAACGCTTACGATCTAACAGTTACTTCTATGCCGGAACAAAAAAAAGCCGCAAGGCTGATCCCTGCGGCTTTCAAATTTTAATCTAAATGAATCTAAAAAATTGCCATTATTCTACCTTAACTTTTATGGCCTTGCTATTTTCTACCACAACTATCATGATACCTGAAGGAACGTTAAGCAATTCAAAATCGGAACGAAGGTGTTTATTCAAAACTTGCAGACCTTTCATATTGTAGACTTGCACTGTTTTACCGGCATTATTTAGCACCTTAATTTCATTCGGTTGACCAGTGCCAAATATGTTTAAGTGTTTTGGTGCGTTCCATAAAACCTTATCAACTGGCGTTTCTTCGCCTGGCTTACCAAAAGAATTTAACGCAATGGTTAAATCATCGAGATAAAAAGTGGTGGCTTTTCCTGCATAATGGAAGCCCACTTTCATACCGGATATGGTTCCACCCACAAAAAGTGGTTTACTTATTGTCACCCATTTCCCGGTGGTTTTTATGGTATCAGTGTTCAAGTAATATGGTGGATAAAAGCCAATACTACCATCATTCAGGTTGTTAAAAAACCCAAGGAAGATGCTATCCATACTTTGCCCCTCCGGTAAAAATACGCTAAGAGAAAGGGTATATGTTCCGGGTACAAGATTTATTCCCCCACCAGGGTTGGTTGGTATGGTTTGAATCTGGCGATCTGATGAAGGTTGTGGATCAATAAATTTAAGACAACCTGTTCCTGTAGCGGGCGTAATATTATCTCCAGCCCTTTTATTAAATATCCAACCCACTTTCGGGTTTTTCTTCGACCCGTCGCTGTTGTCGAACGAGTTGTTCCACCAGCCTCCGTCTTTGTAGCCATTCGAAGGATCAATAACTCCCTCAAAGCCAAAATAATCCGGATTCACCACGTTGGCACCTACTTCAATGGCTGGTCCTTCGGGCACGTTCACTCCACCAGGACCAATCAATTGGCTGGTGGCATCGTTATATTTTGATTTGTCGTAAAGGCATATATAATCGAAGTTAAAACGCTGCGAACGGCCCGAGATGGTAATCGTATATGTTTTGCCGGTTTCCAGCACAAACTGTATGGGAATAATTGCTTCTTCAGCCCCTTTTACATACTGAAACACCCAGCCCCACTTATCAGCTGAACCACCATAAATCTTGGTGCTTTGGGTGATTTCCTGATCCGACATGCTTCCTTTATCATTGCTTGAAGCGCTTACTGCACCGCCTTCTATTTTAAGGTAGCAGTCGTTGCATTCATCACCAGGAGCACCGTCCAAACGCTTGCGCGCCCGCATCAGCATTTTATAGGTCCCATTTTGTGGTACCTGAAAACGGTATTGCAGTGGTGAGGTGGCGGGACCGGTGGAGGAATTGTTACCTGTAAATTCAAGATGTTTGTAACCCGACGAACCAGCAACGTAATTTGCATCCCCTTCAGCAATCACCTGCCATTTGTCGAGGGGTGAGGTGGTGGATTCGGCTTCAAATACCACGTAGCCGTCTTTTGAGAGGACCTCGCCGCTGCCTACGGTGCTGGGAACGGTTGCGATTTTAGGCTGATCGGCTGCAATGGGATCGGGATCAAGGGCACCAAAAAGCGCTTTCATTTCGTTGGTACCACCATTTTCCTGACCTCCATTGGTAGCACCCGATATTAACCACCATGTCATTCCCGCATCCGAAACATCAAACTCACCATCTTTTTTATCTCGTTTATATAACCATATCCAATCGGCTGTTGTATTTTTTGAACCGGTAAGCCAAGTCCATTTAGTACCGTCAGTTTCATCCCGAAAGTCGAGGTTTGAATTGGATTTGTTTTGATCCTTTATCTGATGAAAATGCATTGTAGGAAAATCCTTTTGCAACTCTTGAATACCATGTGAACACTGGCTACAAGGAGATGCCCCGTTTTTAATATCATAAGGCGTTCCGTGTGTATCGTTCCAATCGGAGTGTGAAATCCAGTGTACATACTGCAACTTTTCGGGAGCCTTCTCCTTTAAGGCCTTTAAGCAACGCCATGGCATTTCCATGGGGCCGGCGCAGATATACCACAGTGGGTTTTCGGCCGAAGCGGTTTGGGCTTTTGCCACAAAGTTGGCAATAGCTGCACTTTGCTCTGTAAGACAATCAAAGGTAATTGCTTTCCCAGTAATGGCTTTGTTACCCCAGAAACGATCCATTCCTTCACGAATGGAGATGGCATTCTCAATTTTCCACGAATCCATTTTTGAAGTAATCAAGTGATCGTTAAAATCGTAGTGAACCAGTTTGTCCTCTAAACCTGCATAATGCAGCATTGCAATGTTCAGGGCATTTGCACCCCAATCATCTTCATCGTGGTGATTTCCATCTGTACTATAGGCAATCATCCCACCAGGGAAATTTACCAGAGAAGTGTTTGCCCATATGAAAGAGCTTACAAAAAGTGAAACCAGAAATAAATGTTTTCTCATCATTTTAATATTTTAATTGATAAAATTTAATGGTTATATCCATAACCCATTTGCAAGTTTGAGAAAACCCATTACCAATGTGCACCTATGCGTACAAATCGATAATGAATTTGTTCAGATCGAATAACTTGGTGAATATGTATTGAATATGTGCAGATTAGGAGATGCATTTTTATGTTTTATTTATTGTTCTGAATTGCATTTACATAATTTCCAGGAGTATAATTAAATTTTTCTTTAAATAAACGACCAAAATGAGCCCGGCTTTTAAACCCGGTCATATCCATAATTTCATTTAAACTGTACTTATTTTCAAGTATTAATTCAGATGCCCGGCTTAAACGGTAATTCTTTAATAAACCGTTGGGCGTTTCGTTTGTAAGCTCTTTTACTTTTTGATAAAAAAGAGTACGGGTAAGTAGCAGTTTTTTTGCAAAATCGTCAATATTCATGTCAGGATTGTCTAAATTTTCGGAGATTAATTTATACAATTCATCCAGAAATACCTGGTTGGCGTTAGAAATGTTTTCTTTTTTCATTGATAATGGGTAGTTGCTGTTAAAACGATCCTTAAGTACTTTCCTATTATTAAGCAAGGCTACAATGCGAGCTACCAAATACTGTATATCGAAAGGCTTACGGATATAATCATCTGCACCATTTTTAATTCCATGAATCTGATCTTCGGTAGTGGCACATGCCGTGAGCAAAATTATAGGGATATGACTGGTTTTTCGATCGGATTTTACTGTTTTACACAGATCAAAACCATTGATCTCAGGCATAAGCACATCACTTAAAATAATGTCGGGCCATTCGCTGTTTAATGCATTCAGGCAGCCGTTAGCATTCGAAAATGCCTGAACCTTAAAAAATACCGCAAGTACACCCCGAAGAAATTGCAACATATCATCACTGTCATCCACTACATAAATGAGCATTTCTCTATAAGATTCATCCACCGAAATCATTGAGGTATCGATTTTGTTCGGCACAAAACTTTGGTTTTCGAGCTGCATTTCTTGTGCAAGAATTTCATCTTTAATTTTCTGTTGATCGAGTTTAGGTGTGGCACAAACAATGGGTAGATTAACTGTAAAAGTAGTACCCTTACCCAATATACATTCTGCCTGTATCATTCCCTTATGCATCTCTGTTAAACGTTTGGCAAATGCCAGTCCAATACCTGAACCACTTTTTTGCGCATTGTTATTTGTTGATTGATAAAACCGTTCAAATATATAGGGCAAATCCACCTCACTTATTCCTTTTCCATTATCCGTAACAGAAACAGTAAGCATTTCTCCACAACTTTTATATTTTACACTAATTGTATCATTGGCTTGTGTAAATTTGAAGGCATTACTTAGAAGATTATTTAAAATCTTTTCAAGTTTATCTTTATCGGCTTCAACCCAAAGCTTGTCATCTCCTGCAACGTTCAGGTGTTTCGCATCATTATGTGCCATAAATTTGTAGTCGACCAATAAAAGTTGGATAAACTCCGATAAATTAAATCTGGAAGGGTGAAACTCCAGAAGGTTAGCATCTGCCCTTTGAAAGTCATGCACCTGATCTATCAGTGCGATAATTTTTTTCGATTGCCGGTCAATAATCTGTAGTTTCTCCATTACATCGGCATTTGCTCTAAAACGGTTAATCAGCAGTTGTGTAGGGCTTGACAGGAGTGTAATCGGCGTTTTTATTTCATGCAAAATATTGGAGAAGAATCGTAATTTTACATTGTTTATTTCAATATTTCGTTCTTTCTCAATACGTTCAAGCTGCAATTTATGGCCTAATTCTTTTAGCTTAAGTACATACTTTAGCACCCCATAAAATAGCAGGATTAAGAAAATTAGATAAGCCAAAAATGCTGTTGGCGTTAACCAAACAGGCGATTTTACTTGAATATTCAAATCTTTTGATAATGTCCATTCATCCATGCTATTGGAAGCCTGACAATAAAAAACATATTCCCCGGGGCTAATTCCGTTATATTCAATAATTCGTTGATCGGATGTAATTTCAATCCAGTCTTTATTTATAGGGCTTAAACGATATCTGATTTTATGATTCTTAACATTGGAATAGTGTAAGGATGTCAGTTCGATCGAAAAAATATTTTCATCATTTTTTAGTACTATGCCTTCCACATCATCCAATCCTTTATTTAAAATAACTCTACCATTCACCTTTTCTTCAGGCAATACTTCCTTATTATTAACCTTTAAACGACTTAATTCCAAACGAGGTAATGTGTGTTGTGCTACAACCGCCTTGGTTTGGAAATAGCAAAGGCCACTTATTCCTGAATAAATAAGCGTCCCATTTTTAAGTGCTAAACCGAAGTTGGTAAAATTTTCGAAAGGCAAACCTTCATCCTCACTGTAACGTTGAAATTTTTTTGTTGATGTATCAAACAAATTCAAACCAATATTGGTAGATATCCACAATTGCCCATTTAAACCGGGAAGTATATTTTTTACCAGATTATTGGTTAAGCCATCTTTTTCAGCATACTGCTCAAAAATATATCCTGAATCTGTTGGTAATACATTGCAAATACCTCCCCCTTCTGTTCCCACCCAAAGTTGCCTATTTTGTAGTCGGATTATGCTACTTACAGAATTGGAAGACAAGGAATGCCTCACATTATCTTTATGTTGAAAACGTTCAATCTCAGCTTCACTTAATGCGTTAGATGAAGGGAAAGTAAGTTTTAGTAAACCACTGGCTTGCGTTCCTGCCCAAATACATTTTTCAAGGCTATCGATACATAAGGCCATTACGTTTGGAAATCCGTTCTTTTTAGAGAAAGCATTGGGTCTGGTTGATTCTATTGAAATAATTTGGTTGAATTTATCTACTCCTATTTTAAATACTCCGTCTTCACAGCCCATCCATATATTGCCATCAGCATCCTCTGCAAAAGTATTTATCCGCACATAATAAGGTAAAACATAGTTATTCACTTTAACTAACACTGGTTCTGTCTCTCCTTTTTTTATCCTGAAAAATCCGGCATTACCATCGTACTTTATCCATTGATTTTGTTTTGAATCAATGAATACTCTTAGTGGCTTTTTGTATTTAATGATTGGATAGTTGCGGGGGAATGGTTCAAACTTGCGGTTCACGGTATTAAAAATGCATTGCCCGTCTTCTAAAGATGACAAGAGCACACGGTCTTCGTCGAGTGCTTGTATAGATGTAAGTTTATTGGATCGAATCCCTTTTTCCAAATTCATTTCGGCACTTACCATTTGGAAGGGAGATTTGTTTAAGTGAAATCGAAAAATACCATTATCAAGCGTACTTACCCACCCGTTACTTAGCTTACTTAAAAGCACATCGCTTACCCGCAAGCCATCGGGAAAGTCTTGCCAGTGTAAGGAGCCCGGCTTAGCTGTTTTAAGTAATTGATAATGGTCTAAATATGCCACGCCATGCACTTGACTACCCAACCATAGCTTTTCATTTTCATCTAAATCGGCCGTAATAAAAGTTTGGTAAGCCAATGGTAAGCTCACTATCCAATACAAAAATCCATCAGCTTGTTTTTTATATTTAATTACAGCAAAACCCTTTTCCTGAATGGCTAAAATGGAATTATCCGGCAATTTCTTAATGGCAATAGAACGATGGAGCTGTCCGACAAGAAGCCGGTTAAATATTTTTGTTTTCAGATTAAATTCCACTAAGCCCATGCTTGTTGCAAACAAATAATGTTCACTGTCAATTGTAATTCCATTATTAAACATTAGCGGTCGTGTAGCAAATTGCAAAGGGGGGGTATAATTTCCTATTAACGTGTTTTGATGGTTATAAAGAAAAATACCGGCATTTTTACTTGTACAAACTACTTGGTTATTTAAACTATCAATGAAAATTTTTTGAAATAGAGGTTTTTCATGGTTATTTACATCTAAAACATGCGTATAAACCTGTTGAAATCGTTCTGTGGTAGTGTGAAAAAGGCTTATTCCCAATTCTGATGCAATCCAAATATTTTTATTTTGGTCTTCGATTAATGCATTAATATGATTGTCTGGAAAAAGCTTTTTTCCGGCAGTGTTTTTGTAAACCATTGTTGAATACCCATTGTATTTACAAAGGCCATCTTCTGTTCCAAACCAAATATATCCTTTGGAATCTTCTAAAAGGCAGTTTACAGTATTATGCGAAAGACCATCGCGTGTAGTGAGATTTTGAAAATTCACGACTCCGGCATTCACACTCCAAACCATATTACAAAACAGCCAGACAACAATTATATGAATTTGCTTATAACACAAAGTTTTTAATTATTTTATTTTTAAGCGTATTACCATCTCTTTTTCAATGATTTATTCCTCAATACTGACATACTAATTTTCCACACTGCCTACCCTGAATGACGAATTGGTCCAGTGGGATATAAATCTGATTTTCTGCAAAACGTCCATTCGGCATTGAGCCATGCAATGGTTCACCAAAATGGCGGGCTCTGCAAAAGTATCCCAACACAAAATATTTAGTATTTCATCAGAAGTTTCTATTTCATCCATCAAGGTCTGGACGGATGTGTTTTTTTGCAGGGAATGATATATTTTATCAGGACGATACAGTTCGCATAATCCTGAATTGTGTTTACTTTTTTGTAAACTTATTTCAGGACAAGACATTTTATGTTTCAACTGTTTAACCATTTTCTGAATGTTTAAAATTTGCTATGGGGAATTTTACACTACAATTGGTTTTATTGACTCTTAGAGGTTTCCGAATTTGGCGTAATAAATGTTATCCAATTCACATAAAAAAGGTTTTGCCCTTTCGGTTCTCCCTTAAAAACCAACACCAAGTCCTTTACACCGTCTTCCTTAACATTTACAGGCACATTAACCGTTTGCCACTTGTCCTTGCCCCCGGTATTTGGGATAGCAATTTCTCCAAGCAGTTTGCCTTCTTTTGAGTTTAAGCGCAATTCAAGTGTTCCTCCTTCCATTTCGGATGCCACACGAACCGATACGCTATCGAAAGAATTACTTTCAAAGTCAACATCA
>QKHT01000268.1 GCA_003249935.1 Bacteroidota bacterium | reverse complement strand
CAGGCCTTTGTAGTCGTTCATATTCTCTTTACCCGTTGTATAGTATATGGCCGAAATAACGCCAAACGCCGCGAGGTTCGAAAAGACATAAACCAATAAAAAGTACACGACCGAAGCCATACCCGCCTGACTGTTCCCCATTATCCCAAGCAGAATAAAACCGGCTTGAGCAATGGACGAATAGGCCAGAAACCGTTTCATGTTCTTTTGCCGCAGGGCAAAAAGATTTCCAACCAACATGGTGATAATGGCCAATGTGTAAATCATCGGTTGCCATATTTCAACGATTGAACCAAAAACGGTGTAAAGTACCAACACCAGAGCAAATGCCGCTGCGCCCTTGGAAATGGTCGAAAGGTACGAGGTGATATTCATCGGTGCTCCTTCGTACACGTCGGGTGCCCAAAAGTGGAAGGGGACCAATGCAATTTTAAATGCAAAGCCCGAAAAGAGAAATACAAAAGCCAATATTTGCAATGGGTTTGAACCAAAGCGGGTGGCAATTTCGGCAAAATATATCGACCCGGTGGTGCCGTAAATCATCGAAATGCCAAACAGCATAACACCGGTGGATAGGGCCGAAAGCAAAATGAGTTTTACACCTGCTTCGGCACTCTGGTTACGGTAGCTGTCGTATGCCGCTAATACCGCCAACGGAATGGTCGCGGTTTCGAGGCCAATATACAACATCATGAGGTCGCCGGCCGATATCATGAAAAACATTCCCAGCAGCGAGGCCAGAATAATCACAAAGTATTCGCCAATCTTTTCCTGCTTTTCGAGCTGGCGCAACCATTCGATACTTTGAAACATTACCACCAATGAACCGATTTGCAGGATGTTTTTTACTAATGTTCTAACCGCATCTGTTTTGTACATGCCTCCAAAAAGTTCGCCATGAGGCACCGGAAAAATACCGATGGCCGCCACAACGCTAAACATCGACAGGGCCACCAGGAATATCTTGTTCTTTGAACCGGGCTTTGTATATATTTCGCCCAACATTACCGCCACAATGGTTATAAATAACAACAGTTCGTGACGCATTAACCACCAGTCCGAAAGTTTCATGTCTTTTTAAGTAGTTTATTCAATTTATTTAAACAACGATATCATTCCCAGCCCATTATCGATTATGTCGGTTACAAATACAGGGTACATCCCGATAAATGCTATCAGACCGATAAGGGTTATTACCAATATTTTTTCGTACCAGTAGGGTGCCGGAAGCGCGGCGTGGGCCGCGTTCTCAAGTTGACCCCACAATACCTTGCCCAATGCCCTCAGAATGTAAACCGAAGTGACCACAATGCTGGCACCAGCCAATATCACGGCCCAATGTGCGTAAAACGACGGGTTTTGCCATGAACCGGTGAGAACCGTCATTTCCGAAACAAAACCACTCAAGCCGGGCAATCCGAGCGAAGCTAATCCCACAATAAACATGGCCGTGCCAAGAAAAGGCATGCCCTGCATCAGTCCGCCCATTTCGTTAATCTGCCGCGTGTGGGTTCGACCATAAATCATACCGATTAATGCAAAAAAGAGAGCGGTAATCAGCCCGTGCGACACCATCTGCATTACGGCACCAAGTACCGAAACACGCGTTAATGCCGCCACACCCAGCACCACAAATCCGCAGTGACTTACCGACGAATAGGCGTTCATGTATTTTAAATCTTTCTGGAATAGTGTGGCAAAAGCACCATAAATAATGGCTATGGCACCCAGTACGATATACAGATTTGAAAATTCACGTGCTGCATCGGGCGCAATAAAGGCTGCAAAAACCAGACTACCATATCCGCCCAATTTCATCGAAATGCCCGCCAAAAACATCGAACCGGCAGTGGGTGCCGATGAGTGCCCGTCGGGTACCCATGTGTGAAATGGGAACAGAGCGGTAAATACACCAAACCCGGTAAAGGTGAGTACAAAAAATATGCGCTGAACCTCAATCGGAAAGTGGCGAGCCATTAGTTCGGTTACGTCCCACGTTTGTGGTAGGCCGTCGATGCCGCTTTTACTGTGAATATACAACAACAGGCCCACCAATATAAACGACGAGGCCGCCATAAGCATAAAACTCAGCTTAAATGCGCTGTACATGCGGTTGCCGCTGCCCCATTTGGCGATGAGCAGAAACTTTGGCACAATGGCAAGTTCAAGGAAAAAGAACATCAGGAATATGTCCTTCGAAATAAAAAAGCCGTTGGCACTGGTGGCTAAAAAAAGCATGGCACCAAAAAATAATTTGGTGTCGCCCTCAAAATCCCACGAAACCAGGATGCCGGTAAACAAAATAACCGAACTCAAAAACAATAGCAGCACACTGATACTGTTGAGTCCAAGGCTGTATTTTATACCCGATAGGTTGAACCAATTGGCTTCGGAGGTCATTTTCATGAATTCGGTTGAACCGGCTTGCTGAAGCATGGCAAACTGTGCGACGATGTATCCGGTGGCCAACATCAGCAATATGCTGCCTGCCAGCGAAATACGTTTTACAAGGATATCTTTCGGTGCTGCTGCTGCCGCAAAAGCGGTGAGTACCGGAATGATTATCGCTAAATTTAAGATATTCATTCGTTATATGTTATTTTATCAATACCAAAATCATAAATACTACAAATAACGCGCTCATTACAAAGGCAAAACCATACTTTTGTAATTGGCCCGACTGTAATTTTTTAATGCCAAGCGACGACATCAGCGTGCCCCAGGCAAAACTGTTTATAAAACCATCCACAACCAATCGGTCGAACCGGGCCACGCCTTTCGCTACGCCGTTTATCAACAGGTTTTTCGATATAAAGAGATAGATTTCGTCGATCATAAATTTGCGGTAAATCACCGTGTATAACCGGCCAAACAATTTGGCCGCTTTTTCGGGTTTATCCGATGGTTTCATGTACATCAACATAGCCAGTGCAATGCCGCCAACGGCTACTAATACCGACAGCGAAGCCACCAGCAGGTTCATTTCGCCATGATGCGCTTCGCCCGAAGGTGTTACAAACAGGCCGAACGGTATCCAACCGGCAACTACCGACATTACCGCTAAGAAAATCATGGGTACAATCATCGAAAGTGGCGATTCGTGCGGTGTATGATGGTAATCGTTGTCTTTTCCCCAAAACATCGAGAAATAGAGACGAAACATATAAAAAGCAGTAAGGCCGGCTACCACAG
>QKHT01000108.1 GCA_003249935.1 Bacteroidota bacterium | reverse complement strand
GCGGCAATATTGATATCGGGCATGAGCAAACGAAGTGTCGCCACCATTTTAAGTGCAAGGTCGAACCGAGCCTGCCGCGGCGCAAGTGTATGGTCGTAAGGGGCAAGCGGCGTGCCCTCGTGTTCGATATAAGGTCCCATACCCACCATATCGACATCGAAACTTTGGAAAAAGCGCAAATCGGCCACCAAATGCTCGATAGTTTGAAACGGCATGCCAATCATAACGCCGGTTCCGACCTGATAACCGGCACTTTTGAGCAAATGCAAGCAGTTGAGCCGGTTCTGAAACCGGTGCGATCCATCGGTGGGATGTATCTGGTTGTATAATGCTTCGGTGGACGACTCGATGCGTAACAGGTAGCGATGAGCCCCTGTTTTGAACCACTGGCGATAGGTTTCGTCGGTTTGTTCGCCGCACGACAAGGTGATGCCAAGTTTGTTGTCAGAGAGTTTTTTAATGCCAAAAACCAAGCGATTTACCTGTTCAATAAAGTGGCTGTCGGTGCGTTCGCCCGATTGCAATACCACCGACCCCATGCGGTTATCGAAGGCAAATTTGCACGCATCGAGAATTTCGGCATCGCTGATGGTGTACCGGTGAACGTCGACCCCGCTTTTGCGAATGCCGCAATACAAGCAATCTTTAATGCACACGTTCGAAAACTCCACAAGTCCGCGATAATACACCTTTTTGCCCAACCATTGGGTTTTCACTTCGGCCGCTTTGGCAAAAAGTGCTTTACGTAAATCGCCTTCCGACCCGAGTAACGAGGCCAAAAATGCATCGTCGTTTAAATTTTGCTGCGAAAAATCCATGCCCTCTGTCCACCTTTTTGTTTGAACCGCAAAGGTAAGGTAAAAATTTGAAGTGAAACACCCCGCAAGGTGCAATGGCTCCAACATTATTAAGAACGATTGTAAGGTAACTCCGGATGGCCGCCAAACGGGTCGCCGCATTTCGAATTCTGCCCGGATGGCCGCCACTTGAGCTGCTGCAAGTTGTCGGCTGATGGTCGGGCGGCCATCCGGCAAACGAATATTTCGTTTTCTGCTACAAATGGTGAGTAATCGGTTCAGCCGAAAACAAAAAAGGTGTAGAATTGGACCGATTGACTAAAATTGCCTATTTTTGCAGCAGAATCCTGCGCGAAGGGGTAATTTTGAACTCTGACTACAAGGGACGGACGATTTTACAGCAAATGACGGCAAAAAGATTAGGTTTTATAGGCATTATTATTGAACACCGCGAGCAATCGGGCCACGAGGTGAATAAAGTGCTGAGCCAACATGGCGACCTGATTATTGCCCGAACCGGCATTCCGCATGCACGCGAAAACACATCGGTTATCGCACTGGTTATCGATGCTACAACCGACGAATTGGGCCGTATTACCGGTCAGTTGGGTACGATTTCGGGGGTGACTGTAAAATCGGGTCTGGCCAAAATCTGAACCTCGCAGCGCAGATTCGTTTTTAAGGGTAATAAAACGAAAACTTGCAATAAATGATAGATTTAGGGAAATACACGTCGGATTTTATCGACGAAAACGCTATTGAAACACTCCTTTCCGATAGCGAAAAAAACGTTTCGGCCACCGCGGTCGACGACATTCTCGCCAAGGCTCAAACACTCAAAGGACTTACTATAAGCGAGGTTGCCATGCTTTTGCAGGTAAGCGACGAGGCCACATTGCAACGCCTTTACAAAACGGCCGAAATGGTAAAAGAGACCATTTATGGCAAGCGATTGGTGATGTTCGCCCCACTTTATATATCGAACCTGTGCAAAAACGAGTGCACCTATTGTGCTTTCAGGGTAGGCAACAAAGCGTTGCATCGCAGGGTTTTACGTCAGGACGAGATTAATCTCGAGACCGAAAACCTGCTCGACCAGGGCCATAAACGCATATTGCTTGTGGCGGGCGAGTCGTACCCTAAACAAGGCTTTCAGTACGTGCTCGACAGCATTCGTACGGTTTATGCAGCTCAAACCGCCAAAGGCAACATCCGCCGCATCAACGTGAATGTAGCCCCCTTAACGCTCGAAGAATTCGCACAACTTCGAAAAAATAGGCACTTACCAGATATTTCAGGAGACTTACCACCGCGAAACCTACCAAAAGGTGCATGTTTCGGGTATGAAAAGCCATTACGATTGGCGTGTAACAGCGCCACATCGCGCCATGGAAACCGGCATCGACGATGTGGGTATTGGCATTTTATTCGGCCTATACGATTACAAATTCGAAGTCCTGGCGCTCATGCAACATATTGCGGCCCTCGAAAAAGACTTTGGCGTGGGGCCACATACCCTAAGTGTGCCGAGAATGGAGCCAGCTTCGGGGTCCGATATTTCGGCTGAACCGCCCTACCCGGTTTCGGACAACGATTTCAAGAAGATTGTAGCCATACTGCGCATTGCGGTTCCCTATACCGGCATTATAATGAGCACCCGAGAAACGGCCCAAATGCGCCGCGACACCTTTGCGTTGGGCGTATCGCAGATATCGGCCGGCTCGCGCACCAATCCCGGCGGATATACCGAATCGGAAGAAGACGACAGCGCCCAATTCTCGCTTGGCGACCACAGGCCGCTCGACGAGGTAATCCGCGATGTGGCCTCGATGGGTTACATGCCCTCGTTTTGTACCGGATGCTACCGCATGGGCCGCACCGGCCACGATTTTATGGATCTGGCAAAACCGGGCGAGATTAAAAAACATTGCGACCCCAATGCCGTATCGTCGTTTACCGAATATCTCATGGATTTTGGTTCAGCCCAAACCAAGGAGATGGGTTTTAAACTCATAAACGAAACCATCGACAAAATGGAAGGCGTAGCGGCCGATCGTGCCCGTAAAATGCACGAACTGGTAAAAGGCGGCAAGCACGATTTGTTTTGTTAAAATAAAGGGTGAATTGACTCACTTACATCCGAATAAAAGTTTATATTTGGCAATATAATTGACTAAATCACAAGGTTTAAGGCAAAACAGATGACTTACAGAACCGAACACGATCTTTTGGGCGAACGCCAAATACCGGCCGATAGTTACACCGGCATACATACGCTGCGGGCTCTCGAAAATTTTTCAATTTCGGCTGAACCGCTGCATCCCCATTTGTTCAGGGCCGTGGGCTTGGTAAAACAGGCGGCCGTGGAAGTCAACCACGAATTGGGCTATATTGCCGGCGATATCTTTGCACCTATCTATCAGGCTTGCTCGGAGCTTGCCGCAGGCGGGTTCGACCATTTGAACACCATTCCGGCGTTGCAGGGTGGCGCTGGCACTTCGGCCAATATGACGGTGAACGAAATCATTGCCAACCGCGCGCTCGAAATAATGGGTCACGCCAAAGGTTCATACCATATTATACATCCGCTCAATCAAATCAATCTGCATCAATCCACCAACGATGTATTTCCAACCGCGCTTAAAGTGGCCGCTATGCAGCTTCTGACCGGTCTCGAACAAGCCATTGTGGCATTGCAGGAGGCTTTTCAACTCAAAATGCAGGATGCCGTTTTAACCACGCTTGGGCAGGAAATGGCCTCGTATGCCGAAGCCCTGGCCCGCGATCGCTGGCGCATTTACAAATGCAACGAACGCTTGCGGGTTATTAATTTGGGTGGAACCGCCATTGGCACGGCCATTGGAGCACCGCGTAAATTTGTGTTTATGGTTTCGGACCGCCTGCGTACCAACACCGCATTGCCATTGGCAAGGGCCGAACACCTTATCGAAAACACCCAAAACGCCGATGTTTATGTGGAAGTCAGCGGTATATTGAAGGCTTGTGCCTCTTCGTTGTTTAAAATTTGTAACGACATCCGTTTTATGTCTTCGGGACCGAATGCAGGCATTGGCGAACTGTCGCTCAAGCCATTACAGGCCGGTTCATCCATAATGCCGGGCAAGGTTAACCCCGTAGCGGCCGAAGCGGTGATGCAAATCGGCATGGCGGTGAACGGTTACGACCAGATGATTTTCAACGCCGCATCTATGGGCAACCTCGAATTAAATGCTTTTATGCCATTGATTGCCCATGCCCTATTGAACGAAATATCGCTGCTTACCGATGCGGCAAACATCGCCAACACAAAATTAGTGAGTCACCTCAAAGCAAACGAAGCCGTTTGCCGACAACATATCGAATCATCGACCGCCACGTTAACCGCGCTTGTGCCCTTAATCGGTTACGAAAAAGCGACGGAAGCGGCGCAAATAATGTCCGAAACGGGCTTATCGGCAAAAGCCGCAGCAATGCAGGTGTCCGGAATAACCAGCGCGCAATTCGACGAAGCGGTTTCGCCCGAGGCGGTACTCAGATTAGGATTTTAAAACAAAAACATGCAACAAGCCCCCAAAACATTTCGCATACATATTGGTATTTTCGGCCGAAGGAATGCCGGTAAATCCAGCATTCTGAATGCCATAACCAAACAGCAGGTATCAATTGTTTCGGATTTTGCCGGAACCACCACCGATCCGGTCGAAAAACCCATGGAGCTATTGCCGCTTGGGCCGGTGTTGTTTATCGATACCGCCGGCATTGACGATGTAGGTACCTTGGGCGAAATGCGGATAGAAAAGACCAAACGGGTTTTTGACAGAACCGACATTGCCATCATCGTTACGCCTTGCAACGAGTGGACCTCGTTCGAGGACGAACTGATGGCCACTTTCGCCGAACGAAAAACACCGGTGCTCGTGGTTCTGAGCAAAACGGATATTCTACCCATCGACGCCTCTATCGGTTCAACGTTGAACCAAAGGAAAATTCCCGTAATTAACCATAACATTTTCGACCCGGCAACGATAGGATCGCTCAAAGCCGCATTGATTAAGGCCGTTCCCGACGATATGGTGAACCGTCAATCGATACTTTCCGA
>QKHT01000117.1 GCA_003249935.1 Bacteroidota bacterium | reverse complement strand
ATCCGCTGTTTTTTACAAAAATGGGATTCAAAAATACAATCTTTCACCTGAAGTTTCTGATAAAGATTTGCTTGAATGGTGGAAGCAAAATCTGACCCGCAAAAAATAGTTGGTTCAGAATGAAAATATTAAGTCTGAAATCATTTAATAGTTCATTAAACGCTTTTAATGCATCATAAATAAGCACATTGCATAAAAATGAGTTTTATAAATCGGGGCGGCCGAACCGGTTGAGTTTGGGCGAACATCGAACAGTCTGTTGTTACTAAAAAGATTCGCCTAAATTCCGAAATATTGGATTAATTATTTGGGTATCTCTGATATTCATGGCTTTATTGTTATCCTTGGCTCAGTTTTTTAAATCTATAAAAAGAGTTAGGCTTAATTTTAGGTCATACTGCAAATCAGGAAATTTCTTGCGAATTGATTTATAATACCTATATTTGATACTATCAAATGATACTATCAAATGATACTATCAAGATTATTGTTTATGAAACCACCATATAGTGTAACAGGAAAAATACTAAAATTAGTAGCTTCGATTTCTGAGAAGATTGGAGAGGTTAATTCTGCACATTTAAACAAGCCACCTACCGAATTAAGGGAGAAGAATAGGATTAAAACTATTCATTCATCACTTGAAATTGAGGGGAATACATTGACTATTGAGCAAATAACAGCTATTGTTGAAAACAAGCGGGTGGTGGGTCCTAAAAAAGACATCTTGGAAGTTAAAAATGCGATTGCTGTTTATGATTACCTTGATAATTTAAATCCGTATAGTTTTGATTCTTTTTGTAAAGCCCATGGAATGCTTATGGAAGGACTTGTTGATTCCGCAGGTAGACTAAGAAACAAATCTGTAGGGATTGTAAAAGGCTCCGAAGTTGCTCATATTGCTCCATCAAGTGAAATGCTTAAGCCTTTAATAAATGATTTGTTCGATTATTTGAAAAATGACGATGATTTAGTTCTGATTAAAAGTTGTGTTTTTCACTATGAAATGGAATTTATTCATCCCTTCATTGATGGAAATGGTCGAATGGGAAGATTGTGGCAGACTTTGATTTTAAAAGATGCTAATCCTGTATTTGAATTTTTACCAATAGAGACTTTAATAAAAGAAAGACAAGAACTGTATTTTGAATCACTTGGAAAATCAGACAACAGTGGAGAGTCAACGGTATTCATAGAATTTATGCTTGAGATTATTCTTGAATCGCTGAAAGAATTGCTAAATATTCAAAATGTTAGTTTGACCAATATTGATAGACTCAATCTTTTTAAATCAATTGTAAAAAGTGACTATTTTACACGAAAGGAATATTTGAAAAATTTCAGAGAGATATCCTCAGCAACAGCTAGCAGAGATTTGAAGTTTGGTGTAGATAACGGATTGATTGAACGATTGGGAGATAAGAATACGTCAAAATATAGATTCAAATAAAAACTTAGCCATAACAGGCATTAAATATTTCTAAGAAATGGGTTTGGTGTGGTTTATAGCAAGCCAATAGGCTTCTTCTTTATCTTCAGATTTTCTTTGCTTCTTTATTGTGGCGGTGTTAAATTTAACCGCTTGCACAAATTTCATGTCTCAATTCACCCCATTTTCAAATCCTTAGGTTTCTGTATTTCCGTATTTTGTATACAGAACAGTGCGGAACAGTCGATATTTTTCATACATTTGCCTTTGTAACCATAAGTAATACAACATGGAGAAGATTCGATTGGGTATGCTTGGCGGGGGTCCCGGTGCTTTTATTGGCGATACACATCGCAAGGCTGCCCGCATTTGCAATGCTTATACCTTGGAGGGCGGAGCTTTTAGTGCCGATTTGGCCAAATCGTTACAGTTTGCCGTATCGGAAGGTTTAGCACCGAACCGCATATATGCCGATGTGGATGCTTTGGTGTCTGGCGAAATGGCTCTGCCCGAAAACCGGCGTATGGAGGCCGTATCGATTGTTACGCCCAATAATTTACATTTTCAGCAAGCCAAAATACTGCTCGAAAATGGCTTTCATGTTATTTGCGATAAACCCGTTACGCTCACTTCGGCCGAGGCCGAAACTCCGAAAGGGCAAACCGTGTGTTTTGTGTTACGCATACTTATACCGGTTACCCCATGGTACGCCAAATGCGCGAACTTATTGCGCAGGGTTTGGTTGGAACCATTCAGCGTATCGACGTGCAGTATTATCAAGGTTGGGTGAACCCGGTCATTCATGGCACATCATCCGATCTTGGACTATGGCGGCTCAACCCAAAAGTGGCCGGTATTTCGAGTTGTATGGCCGACATCGGAGTTCATGCTTTTAACCTTGTGGAGTATACCACCGGACTGCAGGTAACGCAGGTATTGGCCGACCTGAATACCGTTTCGGACAAAGTGTCGCTCGATCTAGATGGTACGGTGCTGCTGCGGTTCAACCAAAATGTAAAAGGCGTACTACGGTCGAGCCAGGTGGCCAATGGCGAAGAGAATAACATTCGCATCGCCGTGTATGGTTCCAAAGCCAGTCTAAAATGGGAACAGGAAGATCCAAACCGATTGTTCGAAATTGCATATAATACCCCCGAAAAAATATACCGACCCGGTAATCGTTACAATACGGCATTTGCCGAAGCCGGTCATACCATGCCTTTTGGTCATCCCGAAG
>QKHT01000229.1 GCA_003249935.1 Bacteroidota bacterium | reverse complement strand
AGAAAACCTTTTTCAGTAATCTCATCAAGATGCTTAATAACCAAAAATTGCTGATCGGGGCCAAAAAACAGGCCAGCAATCGGAAAGATATATCCGGCCCCCGAGTGCCTGCTTGGTAATGGCCTTAAACGGGTACTACGGGTAAAAAGATACCGCATTACCTTTAAGGCCATTTGGTCTTCGTACGAAATTTTTAACACCTCGTGAGAGATTAGATTCAGCTTTGAGTTTATTTGATTTACCTTATCGCGAAGAATACTTGTTTCATTAAGATTTAACTCACCATCGGTATGAATATATACTTCCTTGCCAATGTTTATTCCCGAAGCACAAAAAACGGGTCGCAAACTCCAAATCGGATGTTCATGATGGCGAATGGCATAAATTATGCCCAGTGCTTCCACAAACGATTCAATAACAATGACATCACTTTCCGACAAAAATTTTGCCGTAATATCTGTTGCCTTTTCGGGAAATCCAATTCTTAACCCCGGAAAGATATCATTATACATTGCCCTTATAATCGATTTGTCTGCAGCCATAACTTGTTAAATAATTGTAAGTACTAAGCGTACAATAAAAAAAATAATTTTCCAAAATTGTTCATTTCAAAAATACATCATTATTTTGAACCAATAAGGCTGTAAAGCGTTTAATGTTTAATTGTATAATAAAAAAAAGTAAAGTATGAAATTTGAACTTCCAAAACTAAAGTACGATCTCGATGCTCTGGCACCGCATATCGATCGTCAAACACTTGAATTTCACCATGGTAAACACCATCAGGCATATGTAAACAACCTCAACAATCTGATTCCCGGCACAAAATTCGACCATCTTACGCTCGAGGAAATAATTAAAGCCTCGGATGGTGGTATATTTAACAATGCTGCCCAAATTTGGAATCACACCTTTTATTTCGATCAGTTTTCGGCTAAAGGTGGCAATGAAGCAGGTGGAGCACTGGGTGAAGCCATAATCACAAACTTCGGTTCGGTTGCCGAATTTAAGGAACAATTTAGTAAAGCTGCTGCAACATTGTTTGGATCCGGATGGGCTTGGTTGGTAAAAAAAGCTGATGGCAAACTGGAAATTATACAAACAAGCAATGCCGGTACACCAATTGTTGAAGGAATTACACCCCTGTTAACATGTGATGTATGGGAGCATGCTTATTATCTCGACTACCAAAATCGCCGTCCTGATTATATTCAGGCATTTTGGAATGTTGTAGATTGGGATGAGATTTCTAAAAGATTTTAATTTTACTCTAATTTTGATAGGCCGATACTTACGTATCGGCCTTTTTTACGGTTAAAAAAACGAAAAAAGAATACCATAGTGCTTCATTGTCGGGCAATATTCTTTTTTTTGTGCCGGTTAAAAAAAATTCATCCTGCGGGATTCAATCTAAAAACAAATAGAATGAGATTATTAACAATACTATCAATACTTACAATTGGGTTCAATAACCTACATGCACTTACGCCAAGAAAAAAAACAGTAGCAAAATCAGACTCTGTAGTTACAACTGTTACAGAAACCCTTTTTCAACAAACCAACGACTTTCTCGATCCCGATTCGATACTCATAAGTGGTAAAGACCTTGTCGAAAATGTTCCACAGATGATGTTTTTCGACAAATGTAAATTGGGTGGTCCCGTTATGCCATGCCCTATAAATGTCATCAGCCACTTTGGAACTCGGCACTCAAGAATGCATACCGGTACCGACATTAAGTTAAATAAAGGCGACAATGTGTATGCGATGTTTAATGGTGTAGTGTCGCGCTCGTCGTCGTACTATGGGTATGGCAATCTGGTTGTTATTAACCATGGAGATGGTCTGGAAACTTACTACGGGCATTTATCACAGCGTTATGTTTCGGTCGGCGATACGATTACAGCAGGGAGAGTCATTGGTGCCGGAGGCAGAACCGGTAGAGCAACAACAGAGCATTTACATTTCGAGTTCAGGATTAACGGCAAACCTTACGACGCTGAAAAAATATTCGCTTTTAGTGGGGTTCAGGACAAAACCAACATTTTCGGCATGAAGGAAGAGATGATTCAGGTTATAAAAGACAAACCTTCGGCTGTAAAATCCACCGGCAATTCGGATCTTGAAGACGAAACAGACGCGGCAGACAAAAGTACCGGTTCAACCACGCATACAATAAAAAAAGGAGAAACGCTCTATTCAATTTCAAAAAAATACAAAACGAGCGTAAATAAGCTTTGTGCAATCAACAAGCTCACGTCACGCACGGTATTAAAAGTAGGTTCGAGAATTAAAATTAACTAACGCTTTTAGAAGACAATTATACCAACAATATTTTTCATACACTTTTTCCAATAGATAGTCCGGGTAAACGCCGGACTATTTAATTGAGTACATCTGCCTGTTACCGGATCACAAAACACCAACCTTTAAAAAGAAAACTGTATTTTTGCACCCAATAATTTAATATTTCAATGCAAAAAATAAGAAATCTGATTAGTATTATCGGCGTATTTTCTCTGGCGTTGATTGGTTTCTCGTGCAAACATACAATGAAACAACCAAACCATAGATTACAATTACCAACATATCAGAACACAACCTTTTACATTGAGAATACCGACTACGGCTATATTGTAACAACCAAAAATCCCTGGAATCCAACAAAAAACTACCAGCGATGCATTTTATACAGAAACACTAAACCAGCCGGCACACAAGCAGATGCTTATATTAAAATTCCTGTAAAAAAGGTAGTTACTTTGTCGACAACACATGTTGGATTTATTGCTGCACTGAACCAAAGCACAACCATCAGGGGTTTGTGTGAACCATTAAAATATTATAATACTGCGGTAAAACAACGCTTTATTAGTGGCGAAATTTCGGATTTAGGACCAATGATGAATGCCAACATCGAATCAATTCTGGCACTCACGCCCGACGTAATTTTCGAATCGGGATTCGAAACAGCAAAAGATCAGAATAAAACCATTGCAAGTTCGGGGATTCCTGTTGTTTACACATTGGAGTGGAAGGAAGAGAACCCGGTATCACGTGCAGAATGGATTCGATTTTTCGCACTGTTTTACGACGAAGAACAGCTTGGCGATTCACTTTTCAATGCCATAACGAAACGGTACACGGTATTAAGAGACTCGGTTCAATACCAGAAACACAAACCAACCGTTATAGCGGGCAACAGTTTTAAAGGAATTTGGTACTTACCCGGCGGTAAAAGTTTTATTTCGAACCTTATAGCCGATGCCGGAGGAAATTACGTTTATGCTTCGGATACCACAACAGGAAGTGTGCCGGTTGGATTCGAAATATTCTATAATCTGGCTCAAAAATGCGACTTCTGGCTCAATGTAGAAGAGAATAAAACAGAGGAAATGGCAAAAAACGATAGCCGGTTAATGACATTAAATCTTGTTAAAGATGGCCATGTCTATAATCGCAACAAAAGAAATACACCCGAAGGTGGCATGGATTATTGGGAAAGTGCAGTCGTAGCCCCCGACGAATTATTGGCCGATTTCATCACAATTTTCCATCCCGGGTTTTTAGCTAAGCGTGAACTAATGTTTTACAAACCATTAGAATAGCCATGAAAAACCAGCCAAAGCACATAACCATTGCCACCATTTTAATTGGCATGCTGGCAATTATTCTATTTTTTGCCGATGTATTCTCAGGTAGTCTGCATATTCCAATAAATGAAGTACTTAGCATACTCACTACACAAAAATCGTCGAACGAAACATGGACATTCATTATCCTTAATTTCCGATTGCCTAAAGCTGTAGTTGCGACAATTATCGGTGCAGGATTATCCATTTCGGGTCTGATGATGCAGACTCTTTTCCGAAATCCACTTACAGAACCATATATTTTGGGTATCAGTTCTGGTGCAAGTTTGGGTGTAGCGTTGTACATAATGGCTTCTACGGCTATAGGCGGCACTATTTTTAGCTCGGTACTTTCTTCTTTTGGCCTGGTTACGGCTGCCATTTTGGGGTCAGGCATTGTAATGATTATTATTGTGATTGTTTCGATGAAGGTAACCGATGCCGTTTCGCTACTCATTGTTGGGATTATGATAGGCAGCGTTACCTCGGCCATTGTAAGCATTCTGCAATATTTTAGTTCACCCGATCAGGTACACAGTTTTATAATGTGGACTTTCGGTAGTCTATCGGGCATAACCTGGAACGAAGTAAACATTATGATTTGGTGTTTTATACCAGCCTTCCTTTATGCCCTAATGTTGCAAAAAAACCTCAATGCAATGCTGCTTGGCGACAATTATGCACATGGCATGGGCGTTAACATTCGAAAAATGCGACTATCTGTAATTATAGCTACCAGTGTACTTACCGGCACGCTAACAGCATTTACAGGCCCCATAGGTTTTATTGGCGTGGCGGTACCTCATATTGCACGATACATTTTCAAAACTTCGGATCACAAACAACTCATGCCGGCAACAATACTTATTGGCATTGACCTAATGCTTGTGTGCGATATTATATCACAACTACCCGGCAACCAGAGTACACTACCCATTAATGCCGTAACCGCCATTTTTGGTGCACCGGTAGTAATTTGGGTTATTTTTAGTAATCGTCATATGAAAGGAGGAGTGTAATGAACCAATCCATTAGTTACGATTCTATTTTACGAACTATCAACCTCTCTATTGGATACAAAACCTCAAAAAAAGAGACGTTAACAGTTCTTTCGGGCATGAACCTCGAAATATTTCGCGGGGAATTGGTGTGCCTTATTGGGCCAAATGGCTCGGGAAAATCAACACTCATACGTACAATGTCGGGTATGCAGCCGGCATTGGCAGGGCAGGTTTTAATAGACGGCAAACAACTGTTAGCCAAAGATGCAATGCACAATGCACACATACTCAGTGTTGTACTTACCGATAGAGTAAACATTAACAACCTCAGTACATTTCAGATTGCCTCACTTGGCCGTCATCCGCATACCAACTGGCTCGGCGTGCTTACAGAACACGACAAACAAATAATAAATACCGCTCTAAGCGATGTAGGAATTTTTAATCTGAAAGACCGACTGTTTTCATCGCTAAGCGATGGAGAAAAACAGCGTGCCATGGTAGCCAAAGCCTTAGCACAAGACACGCCGCTTATTTTACTGGATGAACCAACGGCGCACCTCGACTTACCTAACCGGGTAGAAATGATGCGATTACTCCGCAATTTGGCTCGCACGAGAAACAAATCAATATTATTATCAACGCACGAACTCGATCTTGCTCTTCAGGCGGCAGACCGAATCTGGCTGATGACTCCACAGGAAGGTATTGAGGCAGGAACACCCGAAGACCTTGTACTCAATGGTAGTTTTCAACGTGCATTTGTCAATCAATCGTTCGATTTCGACATGGCCACCGGAACATTTCGCATAGCCTATACTACAAATAAAAAAATAAAACTAAGTGGCGACTGCATTCGCACGTTCTGGACCAAAAGAGCTCTGCAACGCCATGGCTATATGATTACCGACGAAACCGGAGGAACCGAGGTAATCGTTAGCAATGAATTCTGGCAAGTGGTTCAACCCAAAAAAGAACCCGTTATATGCAATACCATCATAGAGGTTCTGATGGCATTAGTTATCAAATAATACAATAATCCGCATCAAAATTTATTAACAGCGTAAGTTATTACAACGAATGTTGCTATTTTTGCTCTACGATGATATACGATGAGACAATACTTACCGGTCAGCGACAGCGATTAGTACAGCAATTAAAGCGTAAGCACATTACGAATCAGGCGGTGCTCGGTGCTATTGGAATAGTACCCCGGCATAAGTTTATGAAACCCGATATGGCCGAATTTGCATACAACGATAGTGCCTATCCGATAGGTGCCGGTCAAACCATTTCGCAACCATACACCGTCGCATTTCAAACCACTTTGCTTTGCCCCGAACCGGGACTTAAAATAATGGAAATTGGCACAGGCTCGGGTTACCAGGCTGCAATCCTTGAAACGCTTGGCTTAGAGGTTCATTCTATTGAACGACAGCAAAAACTTTACGAGCAAACAAAACGACTGCTATCGTTGTTGAAATATCAGGTTAATCTCTATTTGGGTGATGGGTATCTTGGCTTGCCGGCTGAAGCCCCTTTCGACCGAATACTCATTACTGCTGGTGCCAGAGAAATTCCCACAGATTTACTTTTTCAGCTAAAGTTAAATGGCACCATGGTTTTGCCCGTAGGGCCAGAATCGAAACAAGTCATGACACGTATAACCCGAGTAGATTTTGAAGATTTTGAACAAGAAACCTTTGGTGAGTTTACCTTTGTACCAATGTTAAACGGAATAGAAAAGATATGATAAACATTCAACCAATAGTAGTTAACCCTTTTCAGGTTAACATGGTTCTCATTTGGAATGATGAAACCAAAGAAGCTGTTGTAATCGACTGTGCTTGTGGTGGTTCGGTTGACAGAGACAAACTAACACACACACTCGAACAAAGTGACCTGAAACTGGTCGGATTGTATTTCACCCATTTGCATGTAGACCATGTACTCGGCACAGGATTTTTTGCAAAAAAATACAATTTGAACCCCAAGGGACATAAAGCCGATGAGTTCCTGTATCAAAATGCCAAAGAACACGCACAGCTTTTCGGATTAAAGATGGAAGACGACCTGCCGACGATGACCGAGTTTGTAAGCGAAAGTGATGTTTTGACCCTTTGTGGTGCAAAATATAAAGTGATACACATACCTGGACATTCGCCGGGTAGCGTGTGTTATTATAACGAAACCGACAAGCATGTTATAGTAGGCGATGTATTATTTATGGGCAGCATAGGCCGAACCGATCTTTGGGGAGGCAATCACGAACTGTTGATATCAGGAATAAAAGAAAAGTTGATGACAATGCCCGACGATGTGATCGTGTACCCCGGACATGGACCTGCAACAACCATAGGGCAAGAGCGACAGTCAAATCCGTTTATAAAATAAGAAAGTCCGGAATCAAATAGATTCCGGACTTTTTTATGCCAAACAAAAAAAGATGTCTTTAACAAGACATCTTTTAGAAAAAGCTCCTCAGGTAAGACTCGAACTTACGACCTACGGATTAACAGTCCGCCGCTCTAACCAACTGAGCTACTAAGGAGTGAAAAAAAATACAATTTTTACCAATACTTATTCGATAAAGCTCCTCAGGTAAGACTCGAACTTACGACCTACGGATTAACAGTCCGCCGCTCTAACCAACTGAGCTACTAAGGAATAAATGCTTTTGAAAACCGCTTATACAACCGCTGTTGTTGTTTTCAATTGCGGTGCAAATATAATAGGTATATTCAATTTATGCAATATCTTTGCAAAAAAAATATTGAGAAAATGAAACAGGTATTAGGCTTGGGCAATGCGTTAGTCGACATTTTGGTAAAACTGAGTTCCGAAGGTATTCTGAATGAACTCGGTATGCAAAAAGGTAGTATGACATTAATTGATGAAACATTTTTAGAAAAAATAAGCAAACGGATTCCCGACGAAGAAAAAGCATATGCCACAGGCGGTTCAGCCGCAAATACAATTAACGGTTTGGCCAATTTAGGCATTGGCACAGGATTTATTGGCAAGATAGGTAAGGACAAAACAGGTACATTCTTCGAAAGCGACATGAAAAACAGCGGCATTGTTCCAAACCTTACCAAATCGGCTACCACAACCGGCCAGGCCTTTGCCATGATAACCCCTGACAGCGAACGAACCTTCGGCACATATTTGGGGGCAGCCGTAGAACTATCGGATAACGACCTTAATCCCGATGATTTTGAGGGGTATCAAATACTGTATGTTGAAGGTTATTTGGTATTTAACAAACCATTGATTGAAGCAGGCATGAAGATTGCCCAAAAAGCGGGTATGAAAATTGCGCTCGATCTTGCAAGTTACAATGTCGTGGAAGCCGAGCGTGAGTTTATTCAGTATCTCGTGGACAAATATGTGGACATACTGTTTGCCAACGAAGAAGAGGCAAAGGCCTTTTCAGGTTTGAACCCCGAAGAGGCATTGGATGCGATGGGCAAAATGGTAGAAATAGCCGTTGTAAAAATAGGCGCAAAAGGCGCACTTGTTTCGGCAAACGGCACAAAATATTCGTCGCAGGCCATCCAGGTTACACCAATAGACACCACCGGTGCAGGCGATTTGTTTGCTGCCGGATACATTTATGGCATGCTAAGGGGTTTTACACCAGACAAATGTGCAAAAACCGGTGCTATTTTAGGTGGCATGGTTATAGAGGTTTTGGGTGCAAAAATGGATAATAAACGCTGGAAAACTATAAAAGAATTAATCGCCACCCTTTAGTGTTAATATTTTGTAAGATTGAAACTTTATTTGTGCCGATTTTTTTACATTTACGTTATTGGAGTTAGTAACACAATTACAAATTCAAAAAGCATTTGATTTATGAACATAAGTCGTAAGTTTATTATGGTTATTACAGGTGTTGCGGGTGCAATTGTTGCCTTGCTTGCCGCCAACAACAATCGCGACAACCGTTTTTTTGAAATCTCGAAAAACTTAGAAATATACCAATCAGTTATTCGCGAGCTGGACATGTACTATGTGGACAGTATAAATCCCGGCGAGTTGATTGAAGGCAGCATGAACAGTATGCTCGAAAAACTCGACCCATACACCAATTATATACCAGAATCGGAAATGGCCGATTTTAAGTTTATGACTACCGGCGAATATGGTGGCATTGGAGCTCTTATCGGGCAGCGTGACAACATGGTTGTGGTAACTGATCCCTACGAGGGGATGCCGGCTCAACTTTCAGGCGTAAAAGCGGGTGATGTAATACTTTCGATTAACGGCGTGCAATGTGAAGGTAAAAAAGTAAGTGAAGTAAGCGACATGCTCAAAGGACCATCGGGAACCGTTATAAAAATAGAACTTAAACGGCCCGGGCAAAAAAAGACCGAAAACATAGCTATTACCAGAGCAAATATCACAATTAATCCTGTCGCTTACAGTGGCATGATAGACCAAAATACCGGATACATCAGACTTACGAGTTTTACCGATAAATCGTCGCACGAAGTACAAAAAGCACTTGAGGGATTGAAAGCAGATGGAGCCAAAAGCATCGTTCTCGACTTACGATCCAATCCGGGTGGCATTCTCGACGACGCTGTAGAAATCACCAATTTGTTTGTGCCAAAAGGAAAGACCATTGTGTTTACCAAAGGAAAACTTAAACAATGGGATCAGGTTTATAAATCGAACCGCCAACCTATTGATACTGTTATTCCATTGGCAGTATTGGTAAACGGAAATTCGGCTTCGGCATCTGAAATTGTATCGGGATCGCTTCAGGATTTGGACCGTGCTGTAATTATAGGAGCACGAACGTATGGCAAAGGTTTGGTTCAAACAACAAGACCATTAAGTTACAATGCCAAATTAAAACTTACTACTTCCAAATACTATATTCCAAGCGGCCGTTGCATTCAGGCCATCGACTATTCGCATAAAAACGCCGATGGAAGTGTAGCAAGGGTTCCCGATTCGCTTACACATGTATTTTATACTGTTAATGGCCGTAAAGTAAAAGATGGCGGTGGCATTATGCCCGACATTGATGTAGAAGCCGAAAAATTCGATCAGATTTCGTACGAACTCATTCGTCAGTATATGATTTTCGACTTTGCTACAAATTATGCATTAACACATAAGTCGATTGCCAATGTAAAAGACTTTAAACTTACAGATGATGATTATAAACAATTTGTAGCATTTTTAAAGGAGAAGAAATTTGAGTATAAGTTAAAAAGTGCCGGCGAACTCGAAAATCTTAAAAAAACGCTGAGCGAAGATGGATTATCGGATAAAACAAAAGACCTGATAGCGGAGTTACAAAAAAAGACAGAAGTTGATATTGAGAGCGTAATGGCTCATTCGCAAGATGAAATTAACCAACTTTTACGTCAGGAGATTGTAAAACGCTACTACTACCAAAAGGGCGAAATACAGGAGATGCTAAAGGATGATAGTGGGGTTAGAAAAGCCATTGAAGTGTTGCAGAATCCAACAGAATATCGCGCTACTTTGGGAAAGCAGTCGAAAGTATTGGCGCGCAATTAATAATATTCAGAATATCTTAATAAACAAAGGCCGGAATGCAAACTTACATTCCGGCCTTTATTTTATGTATTAACACCTAATGGTTCGTTAAGCTTTTATAATACATTGATTTTATGACCATTACATAATAGCATAAATATTTGTATATAACTGGATATAAACCTCTTAAATTTGTCGAACATCGAAAATTCTACTCAACACCATTACCACTGTTTAAAAAGAAAAACAGGAATCGCATACACTATTGTTCCCAACAAAATTCCACGAACGGCAGACCAATTCTCGCGGTTCACCATAAAATAAAAAAGAATTAAATTTGGCAATACCGATACCGAAAGCAAAGCCGAAAGATTACCCTCGCGAAGGTTCAAAGCAAAAAAACCGACAAGTGAGACCCCCTCATTACGATTAAAGTACAAAATAATTAAAAACATTACTAACGGGATCAGAACCGAAATACCAAAGAATAACCAGAATATATAACGATGACTTTTCATGCAGTAGCGATTTTTTGTGATGTTACCCAAAGAATAAATAAGCAACGAAAATAGCAGCAACAATACCCGCAACATCGGCAATCAGACCGCATGTAATTGCATATCTGGTTTTTTTTATGCCAACTGCACCAAAATATACGGCCACAATATAAAAAGTAGTATCACATGCTCCCTGAAAAATACACGATAAACGACCGGCAAACGAATCGGCACCAAAGGTCTTCATGGTATCGAGCATCATACCACGGGCACCTGTTCCGCTCAGAGGTTTCATCAATGCAGTGGGCAAGGCATCGGTAAAATCGGCATTAATACCCAGAGCTATGGTTCCTGCCTTAATCGACTCGGTGAGAAAATCCATTGCGCCCGATGCCCTGAATACACCAATAGCGACTAATATGGCAACCAGATATGGAATAATCCCAATTGCTGTTTGAAACCCATCTTTTGCTCCCTCGATAAATGTATCGTATACATTAACCTTCTTTCGCATGGCCAGAAAAATAAAAAGCGAAATAATGGTAAACAAGATCACATTGGCCGATACTTTGGAAATATCCTGAAGTAATTCGCGCGGCATTTGCGAAAACCATACCACCATACCCGCAACCAAGGCAATAAGACCGCCAAGATAAGCCACTACAACCCTATTGAAGAGATTTATTTTCTGCACCACTGCCACGCTGATTAGCCCAACAATAGTAGACACAAAAGTGGCAATTAAAATCGGCAGAAATATATCGGAAGGGTCCATCGCCCCCATTTGTGTTCGATAAACCATTATACTCACCGGAATGAGTGTTAAGCCCGAAGTGTTCAGCACTAAAAACATAATCATAGGATTCGAGGCGGTATCTTTTTGCGGATTCACCGTTTGGAGCTCCTTCATGGCATTAAGCCCTAAAGGTGTGGCGGCATTGTCTAAACCGAGCATATTTGCGGCAATATTCATCAGCATTGAACCATAGGCCGGGTGATTCTTTGGCAAATCGGGAAATATTTTTTGGAAGAAAGGACCAATAATTTTAGAGAACAATGTAATTACGCCACCCTTTTCACCAATTTTCATTACACCCATCCAAAATGTGAGTACGCCTGTGAGTCCCAACGATATTTCGAAACCGGTTTTTGCTGTATCGAAAGTAGATTGCATAATAGCAGGAAAAACCGCCATATCGCCATAAAAAATCAGCCTGATGAGTGCCACAATAAAGGCTATAAAAAAGAAAGCAATCCAAATAAAGTTTAAAACCATAATTACGTAATAACCATTGATACGAATAAACCAGATGTAAAAGTATTAAACAAAATTTAAAAAGCGGTGTAACGCCTGCGGTTTTATGGCTTCGGCCAACGAAAAAGGCCGAAGAATTATACATTCTCCGGCCTTCGACCACTATTATTAAGTGCTGGTTATTTTATATTCTCCACTGAACCACCTAATGAAGTGCTTACATCTTTAGAGGTTGGCGTTCCGCAATATTTAATTACACCCCCTGATGAGGCCGATGCCTCTAATGTTTCATTAACCGAAATTTCTACTTTGGCACCGGTACTCGCTTTAGCCACAGCCTTTTTGCTTACAACGGCCTTTGCTTCTAATTTGGCTCCCGAATTTGCCGAAGCCTCAATGGTGTTAGTAGTTCCCTTGAGTTTTAGGATGGACCCCTGACCGGAAGAAGCAATCAAATTTTCAGTTTCAACAGAAAGCGTTATTTCGCTACCGGTAGTTGCTTTTATTTCTAAATCGCGTGCCGAAACTTCCTGTTTGGCTTCGAGTGTTCCGCCCGACGATACCGAAATTTCATTTAATTTATCGTAACTTACGTATACTGTAACCGAAACACCCTTTTTAGGTTTCAATTTCATTCTTATATTCAGGGTTGAACCCTTTACTTCGGTAACTACATCGTCGGCAGGTGCATTAATAATCCGTATCATCGCTTCTTCAACACCATCGTGCGACAAAACAACATTAACACCACGCGAAACGTCAATTTTACTAAATGGGGAGAGTTCACGTGTTTCTTCAGCCACTTTTTGCGAAAATACAGTGGCGATCATTGCAAATGCGGTAACCGCAAAAATAATTATCCTTTTCATCAATTATCATTTAATATGAACCATTCTGGCATCAATTATTATACCACAAACGAAATAGATTTAAAAATGTTACCAAAAGCCAATCTAACGGCTGAATTTCTGTCCTTCGATTAATTTGTCGAACTGAACGGACAGATCGGAGTTTAGCTTAAAATCGTACAACGAAATTGCTCTGATATCGTAATAGCGAGTCCAGTAATCCTTAAGCGACGTTAAAAACGAAGTACGGGCACGTTCCATTGCCGTTCGGGCAGCATTGAGCTTTATTACGTCTATTTTGCCGATTAAAAACCGTTGTTTGGTTATGTCGTACCCCAATTGCGCAATGGTGTCGGCCTTTGCCGAAATGGCCACCTGCTCGGCCATGAGGTTAAATTCGGCAATATTAATAAACAAATCCTGCTCAAACTGTCGTTTTTCCTTTTCGATAGAGGCCAATTCAGCTTCGCGATTGGCTTTTGCCACAAGCAACTCTCCCTTGCGCTTTCCCCAATCCCACAGCGGAACGGTTAAATCCACAGTAGCCCGCTGATAATTATTTGGATTGTCGATAATCGGTTGAATCTCTTTATTATAACCCTGTAAACCAACCGTGGTGCGTAAATTGGCGTGCAACCCATTGTCGGCTTTGTTTTTTGCAACCATTCTGTCGGCATTTAGCTTTCGGAGATTAAAATTCTTCTGGTCCGGATTATTTGTTAGTGCTTTATTATAAATAACATCAAAATTTACCGTTTCAGTTGGTATTTCATTCGGAACATCACAATCAATGGTTGTTTTATCGGGCAACATTAAAAAATTACGAAGCTGCGAACGTGTCTTTTCAATTTCTATTTTCGAACGCGAAAGTTCGAGGCGCGAGTTCAACACCGATAGTTCGAGGTCGAGTAGTTCATCGCGGGTAATGGTCCCGATTTGGAAGCGGCCTTTACCAATGCGAAACAATGTATCGGCATTGGCATAGTTTGTTTGGGCAATATTCAGATTAATTTGCGATGTTAAAAGATTAAAATAATGGGCAATAGCCAATTTTGCAATCTCTTCGTTACGTTGTAAAAACGCCTTTTTAGCAATTTCGAACTTCAATGGTTCCATCCTTTTCAACCAGCGTATTTCGTTAAAACCATCAAAATTTTGCTGATACCCGATGTTTACAAGCGGGTTTATCGAATAGTAGGAGCTGCTTTTATCCTTTAAGTTTTCGTAATGAATGCCTCCGGACGACAAGCTAAACGAACCGCCTGTTAATGGAAGAACCTGATTAATATTAAAATTTGCACCTGTAGTCAGCGATTGTTCTTTTCGTTGTATATAGGTATTGTTTGTTTCACTAAAAACCTTTTCGAGCGAATTTCCAAAATCAAAGATCCGGCTTTCAAAATTCATCGAAGGCAATAAACTTGCTTTGTAGGCATTAAAAGTCCAGTACTTCGAGATATAACTGTTTTTAGAAACCAACATTTCGAGCGATTGTTTTTGCGCCAAAGCAATTACCTCGCCGAGCGAAAGTTTAAAGACAACAGAATCGTTTCCTCCTCCACTTTGGGCTGAACCGGCCAAAGGATAAATAAGGAATGTCAACAAAAATATTTGCAGGATTTTTTTCATGGTTATAATTCATTATATGGATTTTATTGCTTTTAATATACCTTCTTTATCGAAACCACAAATATGATGTAACTGTTGGGGTGTACCATGTTCAATAAACTTATCCGGTACTCCAATTCTCACAATTTTGCACTGGTAGTTATAATCGGCAACAAATTCGAGTATCGCACTTCCCATTCCCCCAACGATGGCACCATCTTCTATGGTAATTACTTTCTTAAACTTTTTAAATACCGTATGAAGAAGTGTTTCGTCTAGTGGTTTTACAAATCTCATATTGTAAACAGCCGCCGATACCCCTTCGGTTTCGGCTTTATCGGCCGCGAGTTTGGCGGTTAAACCTACCGGACCAAGTGTTAGTACTGCCACATCGTTACCTTCGCGGATATTGACACCCGTTCCAAC
Source organism: Bacteroidota bacterium (assembly GCA_003249935.1). Taxonomy (GTDB): domain Bacteria; phylum Bacteroidota; class Bacteroidia; order Bacteroidales; family UBA5342; genus SZUA-561. The sequence continues at coordinate 23,561 of QKHT01000229.1, read as the reverse complement.
GGCTATCGGTTCAAACGGCATTCGCCACAAGCTGTTTTTACCTTTGCCCCTCGGATATCTGATTGCCCAAAAACCTGCATCTTTTAATTGGGCCGTATACATCAGGTTTCTCAGTTCAACTTCATCAATTGGCGAAGACACAATAACATTTGGGATACACCGTAATGATGGAATATCAAAAACACCATGATGCGTTGGACCATCTTCGCCGACCAAACCACCACGATCGATACACAGCACGACATTAAGATGCTGAAGTGCAACATCGTGAATAACCTGATCGTAAGCCCGTTGTAAAAAAGTGGAGTAAATATTACAAAAAGGTACAAAACCTTCGGTAGCCAACCCGGCCGAAAAAGTAACCGCATGTTGTTCGGCAATACCCACATCAAAAGCTCGATCCGGCATGGCTTTCATCATTATATCCAAAGAACAACCGGTAGACATTGCAGGCGTAATACCCAAAATTTTATCGTTATTACGGGCGAGTTCAAGTAACGTTTCACCAAACACATCCTGAAATCTTGGAGGGCTATCGGCATCGGATTCCGTGTCGAGTTTTTTCCCGGTTTTTTTATCAAACTTTCCCGGGGCGTGCCACTCGGTTTGATTTTGTTCGGCCAAAGCAAACCCTTTGCCCTTCATGGTTCGTACATGAAGAACTTTTGGACCCTGAATATGCTTTAAATCGTTTAGTACCTCAACAAGCTGATCGACATTATGCCCATCTACAGGACCGAAATACCGCATATTAAACCCTTCGAAAATATTTACATTGTGCCCCAGAGTAGCCTTAACAGTATTGGTAATGGTGGTAACCATACCTTTGCGCTCATCGTTTAACAATCGAATACGTTGTAAAAATGCAGCCACATCACCACGAAACCGGTTATAGGATTTGGAGGTGGAAATATCGAGTAAATATTGGCTCATGCCACCAACATTGGCCGAAATAGCCATATTGTTGTCGTTGAGAATAATAATAATATTATTGGGGTTAATGGTTGCATTGTTAAGTGCTTCGTAGGCCATTCCTCCAGTAAGAGCACCATCGCCAATTACCGCCACAACCTGTCGGATTTCATTATTTTTTTTACTCGCTATAGCCATTCCCAAAGCTGCGGAAATAGAGGTTGAAGAGTGGCCAACACCAAAGGTATCGTATTCGCTCTCTTCGCGCTTAGGAAATCCACTGATTCCATTTAGCTTTCGGTTGGTATGAAAAACTTCGCGCCGTCCGGTAAGAATTTTATGAGCATAAGCCTGATGCCCCACATCCCATACAATACGATCGTATGGCGTATTTAACACATAATGGAGAGCCACCGAAAGCTCTACGGTTCCCAGGCTGGCACCAAAATGGCCGGGATTGCACGACACTGCATCGATAATAAATTCGCGCAGCTCATCACACACTCCTTTTAGTTGATTTTTTGAAAGTCGTCGTAAATCTTCGGGGAAATTAATTTTATCTAACAATTGCTCAGACATTTATAAACAACAAAATCGGGTGTCGGTGCAGACACCCGGAGTACAAAAATAAAATATCATGTAAAACGCTATTTCTTTTCGGTCTTATTATCCGAAGGTTCAGCGTCTTCGTCCTTCGCTTTTTTAAATTCGTTTATACCCTTACCGAGGCCACGCATAAGCTCAGGAATCTTTTTTCCACCAAATAGCAGAACCACAATTAGTATAATCAGAATCCATTCTGAACCACCGGGAGCCGAAAGCAAAAACATATTAAACATCATTATTGTAAGTTTTAATCGCTAACAAAATTAATAATTTACTTGGTAATATAACGCTATTTGAACAATCTTATTACATCATTCATATTGGCGTAAATTAATAAACTAAACAAGAATACCATCCCAATAATCTGTGCATATTCGAGGAACTTATCGCTGGGCTTCCTTTTAGTAATCATTTCGTAAATAATCATAATTACATGACCTCCATCGAGGGCCGGTATTGGTAAAATATTCATAACGGCAAGGATAATTGACAGAAAGGCCGTAAGATTCCAGAACGATTCCCAATGCCAGATATCAGGAAAGATGCTACCAATCATTATAAATCCGCCCAACGATTCGTAGGCCTTGGTTTTTGGCTGAAAAAGCAGTTTAAGCTGCTTAAAATAATCGTTTAGCGTTTCGACACCCTTATGAAAACCAGCCGGAAAAGAAGCCCAAAAGCCGTACTTTTTTGTATTAAGCTCTAAAATAGAGCTGTAATGCGTTGCATAAACACCGATAAGACCATTGCTGTCGGTCGTAACATTTATGGTGAGTGTATCTTTATTACGCAATAATTTAACGGGGATTGAAGTAGATTTATGCCCCTGAAAATAGGCACTAAACTGATCGTAAAATACAAGTGCTGAATCGCCCACACCTATCAACACATCGTTTTTCTTAACACCTGCTTTATAAGCACCACCACTTTCAACTACTTTCTGAACCACAAATGGTACACGCGGTGCAATTAGTTGTTTCTTCTGCATTTTAATAATGCGCGAAATATTTTCTTCGTCAAATACAATTTCCTTTACAAGGCCATTGCGTTCTACGGTAACAGATGTCGCATTTTCGAGCAGGATAGTGGGTACGACCTTTGCAAAATTATCAACTTCGAGATTATTAACTTTCAGTATTTTATCGCCATTTTCGAAACCCATCGATCGAGCAGCCTCACTACATTCGATACCATATTTTACATTAGCATTAGGCAGATATTCTTCGCCATATACCCACATTACCATGGTATAAATTACGAAGGCCAAAATAAGATTAAACAACACACCGCCACTAACTATAAATAACCGCTGATAAGGCTTTTTTGCACGATATTCCCATGTTTCGGCCGGCTTAGCCAGTTGTTCCTTATCCATCGATTCGTCGATCATGCCCGAAATTTTGGCATATCCCCCTAAAGGCAGCCAGCCAATACCAAATTCAGTTTCGCCAATTTGTTTTTTATAAAGGGAGAACCACGGATTAAAAAAGAGGTAAAACTTTTCGACGCGGGTTTTAAAAAGCCGGGCAAACAAAAAGTGACCAAATTCGTGAATAACAATAAGGATACTAAGGCTCAGGATTAACTGTGTTGCCTTAACCAAAACCACACTTACACTTGTAGCAGCTATTATTGCAGAGAACAACGTCATTTTTAATTTTTTTTGAGAAACAAAAGTAAGATTTTTTACTTAACCAACGGTTTTAATCGTTGCTTGTAATAACGGATAAAGCAATTTTATGTTTATTTGCGGCATGGTATCTCTTAAAAAATCATTTTTAGGCCTCAAAATACACCGGTTCGTATATCAATTGTTTACGCTATTTACAATTTCCGTTACCGGCGTACTATCAGGTTGCAACAAACAAGGCATCGACTATTTTGGTTCAGCCATAATATTTGGCAGCCTCGATACCATAAGTACCGACATATTATACCCCAATCCGAAGAAATACCAAAGATACCCGCTTCACCCTGTTATCAAAGAAATTTCGGGATTGAGCCGGTCGTGCGTCGATTCGCTGTTTTGGGGCATGGAAGACAGTCATGAATTATCAGGCGTTTACTTAATCTCGGAAACAGGTTCTGTAAAATCCATTGTACGGTTCAACCAAATAAAAAACAGAGATTTTGAGGATATTACATCGGTTTACGATTCGGCAACCGCAAAAACAACCATATATGTTTCGGATATGGGCGACAATTTCAGAATTCGTAAAAATTATTACATCCACATGTTTGAGGACAAGGCACACTGGCCCGAGGACACCACAATAAATTGCATGACATATCCGGTTCAATTTCCTGATATAAAATCCAAAGGACATCCAAACCATTTCAACTGTGAGGCATTTGCTTATAACACCACAGACAGCGCATTTTATCTGTTCACAACCGGGCCCGGCGTATCGCACATATTTACACTATTACGTACAGGGCTAACCACCAAAGGCATTAATACACTAATATATCTGGGTACGATTACCATTGGGAAAAGGTATATTACGGCAGCCGATTTTTCGTCGGATGGTTTGGAACTACTTTTAAAAGACTATACCACCATATACCGATACCAAAAAGCACCCCATACAACATGGGCAAAAACGCTACAACAAAAACCCGACATTATGCCCTATTATATTGAACCACAAGGCGAAGCAGTGGTTTATAAAACCGGGTTAAAAAGTTATCTAACCCTTACAGAATCGAACGATTCGATACCGTACATTTATTTGTATGAACCGGAATAGGCTTGAATTGAGGTCTCAAACCGGCAAACAGATGGTATAACCATACCGATTGTATTAATAATTAAAAAATATTATTGATAATCAATCGAATTACTTAAATTCGCACCAGTTTTTAAAACAGAGCTTTTAATAAGAATACACTCTGATAATCAGAGTTTAAACAATAGAAATAGAGAATGAGAAAATGGCGTATTGAAGACTCGGAAGAGTTATACAACTCGAAAGGATGGGGTGTCGACTATTTTTCGGTAAATGAAGAAGGACACGTAACGGTTACACCTAAAAAAAATGGTGTAAGTATAGATCTCAAACATCTTCTCGACGAGCTCATTTTAAGAGATGTTGCTCCTCCGATGTTACTCAGGTTTCCTGATATTCTTGACAACCAAATTATTACCACTTCCGAATGTTTTAAACGGGCAGCTGAGGAATACGGGTATAAAGGTCAGAATTTTATCATTTACCCAATAAAGGTGAACCAAATGCGCCCTGTGGTAGAGGAAATAGTGAGTCATGGTAAAAAATACAATATTGGCCTCGAAGCCGGTTCGAAACCCGAGCTACATGCCGTGTTGGCCATTAGTACCGATCCGGGTTCGCTCATTATCTGCAACGGATACAAGGACGAAGATTACATTATGCTCGCTTTGCTGGCACAAAAAATGGGCAAACGCATTTTTCTTGTGGTCGAAAAACTCAACGAACTTCGTTTAATATGCACCATTGCCAAAAGGTTAAAAATAATGCCCAACGTAGGTATTCGCATCAAATTAGCCAGTTCGGGCAGTGGAAAGTGGGAAGATTCGGGCGGTGATGTAAGCAAATTTGGTCTTACATCGAGCGAATTGCTGGAAGCTCTCGATATTTTACAAAAGAATAAACTTGAGGCAAGTCTCAGGCTCATTCACTTTCATATTGGCAGTCAGGTAACCAAAATACGCCGTATTAAAAATGCACTGCGCGAAGCCTCGCAGTTTTATGTTCAGTTACGAAAAATGGGCTTCAACATCGAATTTGTGGATATTGGCGGCGGTTTGGGTGTAGACTACGACGGCACGCGCTCGTCGAACTCCGAAAGCAGCATTAACTATACCATTCAGGAGTACGTTAACGACTCGGTGTACACCTTTGTAGATGCCAGCGACAAAAATAACATTCCACATCCGTATATCATCACCGAATCGGGCCGTTCGCTCACGGCACACCATTCGGTTTTGGTATTTCAGGTGCTCGAAACCACGACGGTACCCGAATGGAATGACGACGACGAAATAGAAGAAACCGACCACGAATTGGTCAAAGAACTGTATCAATTATGGGAAACACTGAACCAGTCGCGTATGCTCGAAACATGGCACGATGCCCAGCAAATACGCGAAGAGGCACTCGACCGGTTCAGCCTGGGCCTTATAGAACTAAAAACCCGTGCACAGGTTGAACGCCTGTTTTGGAGTGTTGCCAAGGAGTTGTACCAAATGGCCAACGAAACCAAGCATGCGCCCGATGAATTGCGGCAGTTATCGAAAATGCTTTCGGACAAATATTTCTGCAACTTCTCGTTGTTTCAGTCGCTGCCCGATTCGTGGGCCATTGACCAGATATTTCCGATTATGCCCATTCACCGGCTCGACGAAAAGCCAACCCGCACGGCTACCTTGCAGGATATAACCTGCGACAGCGACGGCAAAATCGACAACTTTATATCCACGCGCAACTTCTCGTACCATTTGCCGGTTCACGCCTTAAAAGGCAAAGAACCCTACTACATTGGTGTATTTTTGGTGGGTGCATATCAGGAAATATTGGGCGACCTGCACAATTTGTTTGGCGACACCAATGCGGTACACGTGTCGGTAGATGCCAACGGATACTCAATAGACCAAATTATTGATGGCGAAACCGTGGCCGAAGTACTCGATTATGTACAATACAGCCCCAAAAAGCTGGTTCGAACCATCGAAACCTGGGTTACTTCGTCGGTAAAAGAGGGCATTATCACCATTGAAGAGGGTAAAGAGTTCCTTTCGAGCTATCGGTCGGGGCTATATGGCTATACTTACTTAGAATAACGTACTTCATTTAAATACAGATATTCAGCGCGCCGACCCAAGCAAATCACATTGCCGGTTTGTGCGCTGTTTTCTTTTTTCGGCTGAACCGCCCCGTTTTCCATTACAAGGCCATCGTTATTCTTGACATTGCCACCGTTATCCTTGACAATGCCGCTGTTATGCCTGACATTGCCACCGTCAAACTTGACAAGGCCACCGTTATCCTTGACATTGCCACCGTTTTGCCTGTCAGTGCCATTTGCAACGTTCACAACGCCCAAACGAGGTGATTTAAACAAAAAATCGCCGTTTGCAAAATACAAACGACGACTTTTATATTGGCTGAACCCCATGCTTTAGATTCAATAAATACCGAAGCGGCCGGCAGCGTTAACCATTTCGCGCAAACGGCCGTTGAAGTGAGTGGCTTTAAGCAACTCTTCGAGCGACAATACCATGCGATATTGCCATTTATTGCGTGGGTTGCTGGGTGTATTAATCTGTTCCATCTGGGTTTTTTCCCAACGCAAGCCGGCATCCATCGACAAAAGATCCTGAATAGGTAGAATAGACCACATGGCGGGCGATTGCAAATGTTGCCGGATAATGGCCTCGCAAACCCAAGGCTCGGCAAAATAAGGTGCCGAACCGTGGTATCCCAAAATATGATTGAAGAACCGGTTGGTTTTACCTGGATCTTCTTCCCACCATCCGCGTATGGTAGACATATCGTGGGTGGATGTTGTACAAACCGACAGATAAGGTGCATCCGCTGGGCGACCGAATTCTACATTCGGATCTTTTGGCATACGTTGAATTTCGAGACTAAGGATATTGAGATTGGCCATAACTTCGGGCACCGAGGCCGGCACCATGCCCAAATCTTCGCCACACACCAGCATGTTGCTCGATTCGATTAACGAAGGCAGCGTTCGGTAGGCCATTTCCTGCCAAAACTGATCGTGCCGTTGGTAAAAGAAATCGATATATAATTCGTCAATGCGCTGTTTGATATAATCGTCGAGCTCGCGATAACTGTTACTAAAATGAAGTGCAATGCGCGGATGGTATGTAACCGACCGGGTATACGGATCGCGTAAAAAGAGCACTTCGTCGAGCAATGAGATAAGGCCGTCGCGAATGACCACCATTTTTTCAGTCAGGTGTTCGTCGATACCATCGGGTGTAAAGTGATCGAATATTTTGCGTTGGGTTTCGAACCCATCGATAAGCGAATAGCTTACCCCATCGGAAGTGAGCAGATATTTGGCTTTAACCTCGCCGGCATATTCACCAAAATAGTCGTGAAGAAAATGTGCTCGGATATATGGTTTTGTAAAGCGATCGGTATCGAACCAAAACCCATAATTCTGAATTTCGTCGACAGACATTGCTAAGGCGGGCTTGAACCGACCAAGCAAACCATGCATGGCATCTTTGGGTATTTCCCAAATACGAAAGAAGCCCAGAATATGGTCAATTCGGTAAGCATCGAAATACCGGCTCATCATGTTCAACCGCTTTTTCCACCATGCATAGCCATCTTTTTCCATTTCGTCCCAGTTGTATGTTGGGAAGCCCCAGTTTTGGCCCAACACCGCAAAATCGTCGGGTGGTGCACCGGCCTGCCCATTAAGGTTGAACAGAGCGGGCTCGGTCCAGGCCTCCACGCTATCGGGACTAATACCAATGGGCAAATCGCCCTTGAGTGCCACACCTTTGTTGTGCATATAGTCGACAGCCTCGGTAAGTTGAAGGTCGAGATTAAACTGAATATAGTAATGAACCGCAATATGCTCGAAAAATGGCTGATCGGGGCTGCATAAATCGGCAATTTTCGCTTGGTTGTAGATGGCATATTCGCCCCAGGTTCTGAAATCGGGATTTTTAAACTTATCGCGCAGATAACAAAAGGCGGCATAGGGTTCGAGCCATGCTTTATTAGCTTTAAAAAACCGTTTGTAAGCAGATGTCTTACATACTTTTGTCCAATTTTGATCGAAAATAAGTTTGAAGTATCGCGATTTGGCCTTTGTTACCTCGATATAGTCGACAAACGGCTTTGCATTTAACTGTTTTTTTTGTTTTTCAAATTGAGCCATTTCGTTGCCATCGTCGAGGTCGCCAAGCATTTTAAGGTTAAGAAACATAGGATGTAATGCCATAACCGAAATGGCCTTATACGGATACGAATCGAGCCACGAATGGGTGGCTACAGTTTCGTTTACCGGCAATATCTGAATCATTTTCAACCCCGTTGCCACTGCCCAGTCGGCCAGTTTTTTGAGGTCGGCAAATTCGCCTACGCCAAAACTACTATTGCTCCGCAGCGAAAAAACAGGAACGGCCACACCGGCACCACGCCATTGGTTATGTGGTTCGAACCGAAATCCGTTATCGGACACGCAATATTCGAATGATGATTCGAGTGCATCGACCTGCGTTAAACGCCGTTCGGGTCCATGTTCCCACATAACCAAATGCCCTGTGTTGTTATCAACGATAAGGTATTTGTATTCCAAAGGAAACGATATATTTTTAAGGCTAACAGCAGCCCGCCATAGCGGAAATTCGGCATTATGCATCTCCATGGCTTTTTCGGGTTTCCAGTTACCAAGTGCAGGTTGATTACCACAAAGCATTAAACGGTGGTTTGGGGCTATACGGGGCACCGTTACCGAAAACCTGAGATATGCCTCTGCATCGTGATTATCGGGTTCAGCCATAATAACAGGCTTGATTAAGGCTTGTGTAAAAACTTTGGTCGAAAACAGCGTATCGATATTGCGCTGAGGCCTCCACTCATCGTGCAAAAACACAAAATCGGAATTGGATTTTAAAACTCTGTCGGCACTATTTTCCCACGCGATGGTATCGTTTTCGTGTTTTACAAAATAGCGATACAGCACCTTACCACGTTTATTCATCGACACTTCGGCTGTCCAGTTGCCATTGCCGGCATACCGCATCTCGAGTGCATTGGCAGTATTCCAGTTTCCTAAAGTGGTATGCGAACCGCACACGTACAATGTTTGTCCCCAAACAGTACGGTAATTAATTTGGAAAACTACTCTCATGGCTGTATATTTTAATTAATATCCTGATAAAATTTAACACTTTTACAGAAAGTGTATATACAAACTTATAAAATAGATTCATCAATTCCATATAAACAGGGCACAATAATTCGACTAAATACAACAATACGACACAAAAAGTCGTATAGGATTGGTATAATATATATGCTCAAAAACAAAAAAGCATCCCCCTCAAGGTTATCGACGCTTTTTTATCTCGGCATATTCGGGTAAATTTACACAAAGAATAATACAGGTTATGATCAGCATCAATCCATATACACAGGAAGAGATTACGCGGTATGCCGCATATTCGCCCACACAAGTCGCCAATTTACTCACAGCTTCGCAGGAAGCCTTTACGGCATGGCGCACCCTGAGGTATGCCGACAGAGGGTTGTATTTATTACGTATTGCCTCGTTACTTAGGGCCAACAGCCGGCAATATGCCGAGCTTATCACTACAGAAATGGGGAAACGCCTGATCGAATCGCTGGCCGAAGTAGAAAAGTGCGCTTGGGTTTGTGAGCATTACGCCGAACATACCGAAATACTTTTAACCGACGAAATAATATACACCGAGGCGATGGACAGCCGGGTGGTGTTTGAACCCATGGGTACGGTTTTGGCTGTAATGCCATGGAATTTCCCATTCTGGCAAGCCTTTCGATGCATTGCACCGGCACTGATGGCCGGTAATTGTGTGGCATTGAAACATGCCTCTAACGTACAGGGTTGCGCGGCAGCTATTGGCCGGCTCTTTGCCGATGCTAATCTGCCCGATGGGGTATTTACGGTACTTCACATTACGTCGAACAACGTTAAATTGGCCATCGAACATCCGGCCGTTATTGGCGTAGCGCTTACCGGAAGCGATGCGGCAGGCCGTGCCGTAGCAGCTGTAGCAGGGATGAACCTCAAAAAAGCAGTATTGGAACTTGGTGGTTCGGACCCCTTTATTGTTTTGCCCGATGCAAATATTGCCGAAGCAGCCCAAACAGCAGTAAAAAGCCGCATGATTACCTCGGGGCAGACCTGTATCTCGGCTAAAAGGTTCATTATAGATCAAGCCATAGCCGATGAATTTATTGAAAAAGTAACCAAATTGGTAAACGCATTGGTTATGGGCGACCCCATGAACGAAACCACCACTATGGCACCACTCGCTTCGGCCGAGTTTGCAACTCAGCTTCACAAGCAAGTAACCACCTCGGTGGCGATGGGAGCGGTATTGGTTACCGGTGGCGACTTTGGCCCTACCCCAACTTTTTACCAGCCCACCATACTCACCAACGTGTACACCGGCATGCCGGTGTTCGACGAAGAAACTTTTGGCCCGGTTATGGCCATTACCATAGTAAATGGCGTGGAAGAAGCGATAAAAATGGCCAACCGCACAGGTTTTGGCCTCGGCGCATCGCTCTGGACCGCCGACCTCGTATTGGCCCGCAATATAGCGACACGTATTGAAGCCGGTGCCGTATTTGTAAACGGATTGGTGAAATCGGATCCAAGGTTGCCGTTTGGCGGCATTAAACAATCGGGCTTGGGGCGCGAACTGGCCTCGTACGGACTCAAAGAGTTTATGAATATTAAAACCGTGTGGATAAAATAACAGACAAACAAAACAGAATGAAGAAGCCACCATTTTAATCGTAAAATGGTGGCTTTTCTTTGAATAATAGCGCAGTGTTACATTTTAGCAACCCCGCTTTTTTGGTATCGTAAATACTTTATTTAATTTGCAGTTTCGAAATCGTAGAGAGGCCGGCCGAATTCAATTTCACCATATAGATGCCGTGGGCCAAATCCTTTACCGAGACCAAAAATTTTCCGCCGGTTGAATTTTCCGATTTACACACGGCACCCGCAGGCGAAATAATTTGAATATGGCAAGGTACATCGGTTTCGATGGTACAAAACCCCGATGCCGGATTCGGGTAAATCAATACCCTCGGTGCGGAATTTACAGCAACCACCCTATCGACTACCGCATTTTGAATATGGACATCATCGACATACAACAGGCCCGTACCACCGCCAAATTCGGGGTTATTAGGAATCTGAATCATAAAAACCGATGAGTCGGCCGCAATATCCAGTTGGAATTTTGCAGTGAGTGTAACCCAAGCATCGCGTGCCACCTGCGACAAATCCCACTTAACCACCGTACACGGTTCAGCCAAAGCAGTATAAAAACTATTTATGGTTGAACCCGAAGCCACAAACACCTTAAGGCTAATATCGTAGGTATCGGCCGACAAACTAATACGCGCCGTATCTACGGTTTTTATTTCGGAAACCAAGGGAAGCGGTGCCCTTGCCACCGTGCCTGCATCCATAATAGTTATATCGTCGACGTATAATGTGCCCTTGCCGCCATAAGTCGTGGCCATTTGCACCAGCATACTGCCATCGACAAGGTCGGCTGCAAAGGTCACTTGCTGACTAAGTTCGACCCATTCGCCTTTGGCTACCGATGCAAAACTCCAGCTTACATTCTGAAATGCAGGTCGAAAAACCGTGGCCACACCAGTTATTTCGGCTGCAGGATCAATATACACCTTAATTTTCATGGTGTAGGTACCCGCTTTAATATTAATAAGTGAACCCAAATTGGATGCACTACCAATTAAAGCTTTATAGGTCGCTGCGGCCGTTGCAGCATTGGTGTACTTTAAACAGTACGTACCACTTCCGGCTTTTTCGGATGTCACAGACCAGAAGGTTTGATTATAAAAATACCAGCCGGTGCCGCCATTTTCCATGCCGTAATACTGCGGATCGAGGACATTTACTAAAACCGTATTCGCTTTCTTTCCGGCAATACCTGTCCACATTTGCAGCGTTAACAGGCCAATTAAAAATATTTTGTATGTCATAATTTTATATTTATTACCATTGAAATTACCAACCGGTTAAGGCCTAAAGTGGCTTGCTAAGTTCGATATCGATAAAGCGGAACAAACCACAAGGTATATCGACCATTACCGCCGATGGATTGGTAATATTGAATACTTTTTTATCGAGTACATCGGTCATTTTTTTAGGTTGAACCGAATGGAACGTGATTTTAGCCATGCGATTGTCGGGGTTAATATATCCGCCATCGACCAACGTCAGTCGCAGATGCATGGGCGAAGTCTGAGCTACAACCCAAGCTACATTACTACCGGAAACGGTAAGAGGCAGCTTTTGAGCACCCTCTTTTATGGCTGCTTCAACGGTCGTATAATACTCGTTCGCTTTGTACGTTTGCAAACCATTGGCCGAGTAATAGTTATGGCCATCGGTAATAAACTCTTTCAAAATGTTTTTGTACAACGGATGCAGCAAATCGCTCATGCTGCCGCGAACCGCAGTAGCATCGGCAAACACACCGGCTTGTGGCGGTGTAATTAATACCATGCCATTGGGATATGGCGGCAGAAAATTTTGCCGGCGATCGATAACTCCCGAGGCATAGCGCGAAAAATCCCAATAATTTACCGGTGCACCAAGCCATGTACCATTCATACGGCTAAACACATACGAATTATTTTCTTCGTAGTTACGGTCGTAGAACGTGGTCCATTTACCATTGGTACCTTCTTTAATATAACGGGCATCGGGGTTTTTCATACTCAGATGAACCGGCGAAAAGCTCACAATTTCGTTGCGACGTGGCACATACAAGGCCCCTTTGGCCATTAACTCCAGTGCCAGGCCCATGTGGTTCAGATCCACATACGTATTATTGACATACCGCGAACCACACGCCAGATTGTAGACCGTAGCCCGAAGAAAATGGTTAGGCAGCGACTGGTTAGAGAACTGCCGGCTACGGTCGAAACTCGGATTGTCGCGCGAGCAACGCGAGGCCCAGTTATCGGTGGCACCACTAGCCCATAAACCCATACGCCCCATCAGACTCAAATCCTGTGTTTTGTCGGTGGTCTCTTCCATACTTGGCAACAGTGCCTTTGCATATTTACCCGAGATACCCTCTTTCCAGTCGGGGGTATACACATCGCATTGCCAGAAAATATCTTTGTTTTGCAAAATAAGATTTGCATTGCGAGTAGCACCATATTCGCACAAGGGGAGCAGAAGGTCGTTTACAACAAATTTACCACTGCCATAAGTATCGTGCATTTCCGGAATAATCATTACCGTTTTTTTGCCATTTGCCCCATCAATGACCTTTTGAGTGGTGGTTTTGCTATAATAATAGGGGTCGTTGCCATGGCCAATCCAGTAACCAATACCGGGCACATTGGCATAGTTCGATAAAATCGCGCTCACCGCCTGGTTGGAAGTAAGACTATAAGTTTGCCTGACATCTCTTTTAACACTGTAAATCGGATCGGGAATAGCACTGTGCACCACATCGTACAATTCGCGGTCTTCGTTAGAGCCGCCCAAAAACACCGGCGAAGCATAATTGCCTATAAGCGATTTGGTTAAAGCATTATTAAGATCGGCCGACATGATATAAACCGTATCGGGGTCGCGCTCCCACGCCGGTTTCACAAAACCGGACAGTGACGACCGGCAGGCGGTAAAGTTATCGAGAATCGACTGTATTTTTCCGGGAGGGTTTACACTTTTAATGGCACTCTTCCAAGCCGTGTTTTTTATATCAATGAGATGAATACAACTTCCGCCACTTTCGCTGCTGGCCAGAATAATTCGGCCTGAACCATCTTTCCACATATCGTTGTATGAGTAGTTACCAGCAATAATTTCGTCGGTAGCGGTGCTCAGTGATGAACCCACGAGAATGACATTCAGTCCGAACATGTTGAAATATAGCGTACTATCGCCACTTGGGATGGTAACCACCTGATTAACACGATAAGCGGGACTTCCGATGCCCGAGGTGAGACTAAACTCTTCCATTACGCCGGTTTCGGGGTTCACCCTTGTCATGCTCATTTCCGATAGCCCGTTGGCCCCAAGTAAAATTTCAGCTTTACCATCGCTTTTACGGTATTCAATGCGCATGTCGCCAATTGATCCCGCTGCCGGTATCTTTTCTATGGTTCGATAAGGCGTATTCGAAAGTGGTGTAAACAAATAGATGGTACCCGTAGATTGCATGTGGTTATTGCTGGCATGCATCACCAAAACTTCGGTGCCATTGGGTTGAACCATTGGCCGAAGAAAATTAGCATTATGTAAAAATGACGGAGGCGTATCGGCCGCATCGCCCCAGGGTTTTACGGTAGAATACACCGACGATTTAAGTTCCTTAACCAACTGACCGGTAGCCGAAAGGTAGTAGATACTCATATCGAAACCACCGCACACCACGTAAGGCGTTTTGTCGGCACCATGCACCACACACACTGCATACATCGGAGGCAGTTGTCCGCCATTATTAGGCTGAAACTGCCACATTACCTTACCATTGTCATTTAAGCAATAGACCTTTCCGTCGGCGCATGCCACCATAATTTCGTCCACACCATCGCCGGTAATATCGGCACACCACATGTCGTGGTTCATCAGGCCATGGCCAATATCGGTTTTCCATAGCGTTACGCCATCGTATCCAACACCCAGTACAATACCTTCGTAGCTGCTACCAACAATTACATTTCCGGATTTGGCCACTGCCGACCGCACCTTCATAATGGTTAGTCGCGTATCGATACTCACAATGGCCGAAGGCTTATATGGCGTATCGACGCGATATTCCAGACTATTAACACCCTCGGCGGACTTTGAATCCACAACACTAAGATAATCGGGTGCAGCGGTTTCCCAGGCGGCACCATTTTTTTCGAATCCCGCTGTAATACTTGTTTTTACCTGTGCATTTGAGAGCATAGCATAACCAAGGAACAACGAGCAGCAATACATTAAGTTTTTATTCAACATTTTGAAATTCAATAATTAGCCAATTTAAAAACCACAATATCTATCATCATTAATAAAAAAGAGATACAAAATTTTGATATTGCAAAGAATAACCGGGGTTATTACCAAGGTGCAATTTGTAGAAATATTTTTCGGGATATGACGTTAAACGTACAATTAATGTCTCCATGCGTTTTTAATTCGATATACAGTTCCAATACAAAAACACCGGCACACAGCGCAAATGAACAAACGGAACGAGAGCGGTTCAGCCAAAACAGGCAAAACTACCGCCACACCAGCTAAAAAGCCACGTTACTGCGCCATAAATACCCCGTAAAAACAAAAAAATCCGGTTGCAGAACACTACAACCGGACAAAAAAACTCGAACTACAACTAAAGTTGCACTAATTCATCAAAAAATCCTTACAAATGCCTTGCGTATACCAACTGTCGTTGGTACTTTTAAGTAATTCGCGTAACGCCTTTTTAAGCATTGCCGTAATATTTTTATCCATTTTATCTCCCGATATTTTATGTTCCTGGTATGGATCGGCCACGTTGTCGTAATAAAATACATTGGAAACCCGGCCATTTTTCTCGGCCACCACAAAAGTGTATTGACCGGTAAATACGCCCCGTGTGCCGGTATTATAGTACAAAGCCGATTTGGGTTTTGGAACCAAAGCCGAATCGGGATTGAGAATAATGGAAGAATAGTCGGTGCCCTGCACTTCGGCCGGAATCATTTGTTGCAAGCCCGAAAGGCCCAGAATCGTGGGCATCATATCGGGTACACTAATCATCAGATCTTCGATGCGGGGCTTTATTTTACCGGGCCATTTAATGACAAACGGAATATTGAGTGCTTCGGTTTCGGGCGTATTTTTACCCGTTAAAGCGTGACTGCCCAACATTTCGCCATGATCGGAACTAAATACCACAATGGTATTTTTATCCAACCCCATCTTTTTAATCTGGTCGAGCACCTGGCCGATATAAAAATCCACGGCACTCACATTGGCAAAATAGTACGGTGCATAAGCACCAACCGTTGTATCGGCATTCTCGCGGTTCAGAAAACGACCCGAAAAAGTGGTATTGGCATAATATTTTTTAAAGAAGGTCATATTGGTACTCTCTTCGGTCCATGGGTTGTGTGGCGGATTAAGCGACCAAATCATAAAGAATGGTTTTTTGGTATCGCGCTGGTTGTGGCTGTTTTTAAGATACTTCACAATAATATCCGCTTCGTTTTCGGCCGAGAATTTTTTGGGCTGATAAAGATGCCCATCCGGCAAATTATTGTTTACCAATGGATCGCCGGTATAGCATAACGGATTGTAATGATTGTCCGTTAACGCCTGATAAAAATAGTGAATGCTATGCCGGTCTTTGCCCGGCGGCACATAAGTATCGTAAGTATTAATGTATTCGCCACCCGGCGATTGGGCCGAACCGATATAGGTGCCCTCTTTATTGAACAATGGTTCGGTTTTTTGCCAGTGGCATTTACCAAAATAGGCCACCTCGTAACCAGCTTTGGCATACACATCGGTAATGCATTCGGCATCGGTTTTAAGCTGAGCCTCCCGACCGATTTTGCAGTTTTCGACAATGCCGTTATGATCGGGATACATGCCCGTAAGCAACATGCCGCGATAAGGGCTGCACAACGGATAGTTACTTACCGCGCGACTAAATACCAGGCCGTTTTTGGCCAATTTGTTTAAAGTGGGTGTCACCACCGGATCGGGCGCCCCCTGAATGTACTTTTCGTTACCCGGTTCAGACCAAAAACCAAGGCTAAAATTGCGATACTGATCGGGAAATATAAAAATGACGTTGGGTTGAACCGCCTTACCCTTTGCTTGGAGGCCGGCAGCCATGGTTCCCAATAAAACAGTGCCGAGACAAATACCTTTATGATAAAACATGCAAATAACAGATTAAATATTGTAGTAAATATACCAGTTTATACGACTACAAATCAAATAAAAATCGGCCGGCCACCACGGATGCATTCATACAGAAAATAGTCACAAATTGTACAAAACCAACAAATAAGCGGGTAACTAAACCGGTTAGTTTTACGGTTTTTGGTTGAACCACGGCTACAAGTGGAGAATAATACCCGTACTTTTGGACTAATGCGCCCTATAACTGTATGGCCAAAATTCTATTTTTACAATTCGGACCTGCAACAGGTGTAGAGCCGGGACATTAGCAATTAAAGCGCATGAAACTTTCGAATAAAATTTTACTCTCTACGATAGGCATAAGTACCTTTATGTGTGTCGCCGCACAAACTACGGTTTACGAAACCTACAAAAAACAGAAGGCCGCAGGAGAAGCGACCATTGTGCCCGACTTTTCGTACGTGGGTTACGAGTATGGCGAAAAAGCGATACCCAATGTAAATTACAAAGTGTTTAAAGTCACCGATTATGGTGCAATTCCCAACGACAATCTCTCGGACAAAGCAGCAATACAAGCCTGCATCAATGCGGCTCAGGCCAACAAATCGGGCATTGTCTATTTCCCTAAAGGGCTCTATTTAGTAAATGAACCGGGCGAATCGGAAACCGCGATAAAAATTACAGGCAACCATATTGTACTACGAGGCGAAACCGGCGCGGTACTGTTTATGCGCGAACACATGACGGCCACCGATCCGGCCAAGCTTTGGTCTACACCCGACATCATCCAATTTTCGGCAAAAAAAGCCAATACCGACACCGTAACGATACTTGCCGATGCCCGTATCGGTAGTTTTGAAATAAAAGTAAGCAGTACAAAAAACATAACGCCTGATAGTTGGGTGCAAATAAACCTGCAAAACAACAACCCCGCCCGTGTGGCGCAAGAGGTGTACCCATACCAGGTTTCGGCCACATGGACCGATATTAACGAGCGTGGCGTTGAAGTAAAAACCTACCACAAGGTAAAATCGGTATCGAAAACCACCATCACACTGGCCGACCCCATAATGTACACCATTACAGCAAAAGACAACTGGAATTTAACCCGTTGGGAACCAAATACACAATGCGGCGTAGAAAATTTGCACTTTAAAGGCAATTTCAAAGAACCGTTTGTGCACCATTTATCGGCCATACACGATGGTGGATGGAGCATACTGTCGGTGCAGGGACAAGCCAACAGCTGGATGAAAAATTGCATATTCGAAGACGTGAATAATGCAGCAGGAATTTCGGGTTGTGCCAACTATACGGTTGTAGCCTGCAAGATTATAGGAAATGGTGGCCATGCCGCTATATCGTCGTACGGCTCGAGCCGGGTACTTATTGCCAAATGCACAGATGAAGCCTCGCAATGGCATGCCTTTGGTTGTGCCAAACTGAGCATAAACACGGTAGTATGGCGATGCAAAAACCCACCGACAAACTGTTTCGAATCGCACGCATCGCAACCGCGCAACACACTTGTCGACTGTATGGTGGGCGGTTTTCTGAACACCCGCGATGGCGGTGCCATTAAATGTCTGCCCAACCACCTCCAAAATCTGGTGCTATGGAACTACACCAAAACCAACGACACCGAATACAAAAACATGGAGTTCTGGGATTCGACAAAGCCCTACTTTAAAATGCTAATGCCGGTAATTGCCGGCTTTTCGGGACCAAATATGAGTTTCGACCCAAAACAACTAAAATATGCCGAAGCCATTGGCGGCAAAACCCGGCCCGAATCGCTTTACGAAGCACAGTTGCAACTGCGATTGGGTAAACTGCCTCAATGGATAAAAGATTTAAAGGCAGAATAAACATCAAGTACAATTAATACACAGCAATGATATACTACAAAAACATCATCCTATCTTTGGCACTTGCACTGCTTGGTTCAGCCCAAATAAAGGCACAAATAAATACCAAAGACACCACATTTAATTCGGACGGAAACCCCATTATTACACATAAATATACCGCCGACCCGGCTCCCATGGTGTACAACAACACATTGTATGTTTATACCGGCCACGACGAATGTCCTGTTGGCGAAAACAGATATGTAATGAACAATTGGTGCGTATTTAGCACCACCGACATGAAACAGTGGACCGAACACCCCACCCCATTGAAAGCCAGCGATTTTGCATGGGCCAAAGGCGAAGCATGGGCTTCGCAGGTTATTGAACGTAATGGCAAATTTTACTGGTATATTTCTGTTGAACATGGCACTATAAAAGGTAAATCAGTAGGCGTGGCCGTGGCCGACAATCCATTGGGCCCGTTTCGCGACGCCCGCGGTTCGGCCATAATAACCAACGACACAACTGGGATGATATAGACCCGACTGTAATTATCGACGACGACAATCAGGCTTATATGTTTTGGGGCAACCGCCAATGTTACTATATTAAACTGAAAGAGAATATGACAGACACCATTGGACCGATAATGGCGGTAGAGAATCTTCCCGATTTTAGAGAAGCACCTTGGATTCACAAAAAAGGCCATAACTTTTACCTGTCGTATGCCATTGGGTTTCCCGAACGGATTGGTTACTCGATGAGTAAAAACGTCAATGGCCCTTGGGAGTACAAAGGAATCCTAAACGAACTATCGGGCAATTCGGGTACAAACCATCAGGGAATAGTAAAATACAAAGGCAAATGGTACTTTTTTTATCACAATGGCGGGGTAATAAAAACCGGCGGCAGCTACAGGCGGTCGGTATGTGTAGACCAACTGTATTACAACCTTAATGGCACTATGAAACGCGTACGCATGACGACCGAGGGGGTAAAGCGCGTAAAATAGGCAGAATTTAAAAATCGGGGATTAAAACATAATTTCGGTTTACTGAATGAACGGGAGTTTTATCTTTGTTTATTAAAACATTGTAAGATAATTGGATATATAGATATGGTGAGTTTAAGAAAAGCAGCATCGTTATTTTTAATAGTCATTATTTCCCTTAGAATTGCCGCATCGGACGACATCTATTTTTCTAAAATAGGTATCGAACATGGCCTTTCGCAACTCACGGTAATGAGTATTTATCAGGATGAATTGGGCACCATGTGGTTTGGCACGCGCGAGGGCGTAAACCGGTACAATGGCAGTTCCATTGAAGTATTTAACCCGGTTCAATCGGACACCAATAGCCTGGGAGGCAGCAATATAAAAAACATATGCGGTAATCAAGCAGGGCAAGTCTTTATACAAACACCCGGCTCCATAAACGAGTACAACCTCTATACGGGCCAAATGCAAATTATAGACCGCAACACCGTTACCGATGCCATTGCCTACGGCAAAAACTGTTTGTGGATAGCAGAAAGAAACACGTTGTACAGCTATTGCAACGGCAAAAAAAAATCATACTTAGCATTCCCAACGGGCACTTCGGCCACTAAATGCATTTTCCAAAGTAGCGACGAACGGCTATTTATTGGCACAATATCGTCGGGTGTAATTGTAATAGACCAAAATAAAAAAAGCCGCACCGCACTTGGCGACTGCAGTCCGGTATCGTCGATATTCGAAGACAGCAAAAAAAATATTTGGATAGGCACCTGGCAAAACGGGTTGTACAAACTCAACAACGACGGTTCAACCGAAAATTATACCGCCACAAACCCACTAAGCCGCTACAAAATTTCGGCAGATTTTGTACGCGCCATAGCCGAAGACAACAATGGCAACATTTGGGTGGGTACAAAAAACGGACTCGACAAACTAAGCATTGAAAGTGGTATCGTAAAACACTATAGTGCGGACGAGAGCAATGACCGGCAATTGTCGAATGAATCGGTTTGGGCACTAACCAAAGACAAACAAGGCACCATATGGGTGGGTACTTATTTTGGTGGCGTAAACTATTTTAACCCTGAAATAGATTTTTATACCTTCCACAACTTTACCAATGGTTCATTACAAAACAAACCTTACCCCATTATCAGTGATATTATTGAAGATGAAAACAATAACCTCTACCTATGTACCGAAGGCGATGGACTGATATATTACAATCCCAAAACCAAAATCTACAAAAACTACCGCACAGAAACAAGCAATACCAACAGTTTATCGACCAACAATATAAAAACCAGCTACTACGACAGGGCCAACCACACCTTGTGGCTCGGCATGCACTTGGGCGGGCTATGCAAATTCGACACAAAAACCGCTACAATAACACGCTACAGCAAAGTAAAACCCGAATGGGAGCAGTCGGATGTGGTACGCGCCATAATACCATACCACAACAAACTACTTATTGGTACCTACAACGGCATTTTTAGTTTTGAACCGGAGACCGGTGTTTTTGAGCCATTACGCATAAAAGGTAAAGAGTTGGTGCGCTACTGTGTAGACATGAAACTGGATGATAAAAACAGGTTATGGATAGCCGGCAACGGCCTGATGTGGTACAATATAACCACCGGAGCATCCAAAACCTACCAACCGGAAAATAACGACAGCACCTCGATCGCGAATAACGGCATCATTAAACTACTCATAGATAAACACCATACAATGTGGGTGGCCACAAGTGGTGGCGGGGTGAACCGGTTTAATGAGGCAGGCCATAATTTTGTGCGATATGACAGCAAGCATTCGGGTTTAAAAAACGATTTTATCAGTAACATCCGCGAATCGCAGTACGGCTACCTTATTGTCACCACAACTCACGGATTTTCGATACTCGATGCCGAAAACAACAAAACATTTAACTATGGTATCGAGAATGGTTTGCCACTTAACTCGTTATACAACGGTGGTATATGCGTAACCCGATCGGGCGAAATATACATTGCCGGCATGAATGGTATGGTTTCGTTTTTTGAAGAAAACCTTACCGTGCCACATCGTCCGTATACTGTAAATCTCATTAACCTGTCAATAAATAACATGCCGGTAAAACCGGGCGACAAAAGCGGCATTTTGAAACAATCGCTCCCCTTTACGCGCGAAATAACGCTCGATTATACCCAAACCATGATTACCATTGAGGTGGCTTCGAACAATTATATTCCGGCCAACAGGCCCATTTTTCGTTACAAGGTCGAAGGTTTTTCGAACCAGTGGACTACCATACCACAAGCCATAAACAAACTTAACTTCATGAACCTTAGCGCTGGCAACTATATGCTTATGGTAGAAGCCGTTTCGCCGGTAGATGGATTGGTTGTGGCAAGCACCAACCTCAAAATTGTGGTTAAACCACCATATTACAAAACCTGGTATGCCTATATCGCTTATGTGCTTTTGGTTCTGCTAATGATATGGCGTTACCTGATATTTAACCATTCGAAAGTATTGCTTAAAACCTCGCTCGAATACGAAAAGAAACAAATAGAACATATTGAAGAGGTAAACCAATCGAAACTCCGGTTTTTTACCAATATATCTCACGAATTCCGCACCCCATTGACACTCATTGCCGGCCAAGTGGATATGTTGTTGCAAATGCATAAGGTTCAGCCAGCCATATACAACCGCATACTGAGCATAAAAAGGAATACGGCCAATATGCAAAACCTCATTAACGAACTACTAGAATTTCGAAAAAGCGAACAAGGTCACCTGACGCTCAAAGTGAGTGAACATGACTTGGTGAAATTTCTCTACGAAATCTACATTTCATTTTCTGAATATGCCAATTTCAGACAAATCAACTTCAATTTTGAATGTACCGACGAAGCGATACCCATTGCAAAAGGTAGTATATAACCTTATTTCCAATGCCTTTAAGTACACTCCGAAAAACGGCCATGTAAGTCTGGTGGTGTCTCAAAATATCGATTCGGCCACCATTGAGGTATACGACAGCGGCATAGGTATTGGCGAAGAAGCGATTGAAAAGGTATTCGACCGTTTTTACCAGGCAGAGAATGGCTTACAAATAAACCATCAGTTTCCGGGAACCGGAATAGGACTGGCCCTTACAAAAAACATTATTGAATCCCATTTGGCCCAAATATTTGTCGAAAGCACCGCACAAGTAGGCAGTAAATTCACCATAACCCTCAAAAAAGGTTCAGCCCACTTTGCAAAAGATCAGATTGTGGAAGCCAACTACGAAACCACAGAAATAAAGGCTCAACTGAATGGCATGGAAGAGTTTATGCAAGAAATTATAAGCACGCAGGTAACCGATAGCGAACCCGAATTTACGATACTTATAGTGGAAGACAATCCGGAATTACTCGAAATGCTAAAAAACATTTTTGAGTCTATATACAAAGTCCAGACCGCTGTGGATGGCGTTGAAGGACTCGAAAAAACCATTGAAATACAACCCGATATTGTACTAAGCGACTTGATGATGCCCCGCATGACGGGCAGTG
>QKHT01000256.1 GCA_003249935.1 Bacteroidota bacterium | reverse complement strand
TCGTGGCGAATAGCAAAAAACCTGATGCTTTCGGGCAATTTTGAAGTTACACTCGAGAAAGAAAACAACTCGGGACGGATGTTTCTGAACTTAACCCGGCGATTCTGAACACGACAATATTGGTTTTTGGTTGAACCGATGCCGTACCAAAAGTGCATCGGTTGAATTTTTATCAAATTTAGTTATCTTTGCCCCTCTTTTTTAATAGTTTATGGAACAACGTGAGCGTACAGAGTATATTTTTGGTATCAGGGCCGTAATTGAAGCATTAAAAGCCGGAAAGGTTTTCGACAAAATAATGATTCGACGCGATGCCGGCGGCGAACTGCTCAAAGAGCTTACCGACATGCTGAAAGGTACCGATATGTTTGTGCAACGAGTTCCGAACGAAAAACTCAACCGCATCACCCTCAAAAACCATCAGGGGGTTATTGGCCTAACGTCCGAAATTGAGTATCAGCAAATTGAGGAAGTTATACAAGCTGTTTACGAGCGTGGCGAAACACCTTTTATTGTGGTGCTCGATGGCGTAACCGATGTGCGTAACTTTGGTGCTATTGTGCGTTCGGCCGAATGTGCCGGTGTGCATGCGGTGGTGGTTCCGATTAAAAACTCGGCACCGGCCAATGCGGTAGCCGTAAAAACATCGGCCGGAGCCATGCTTAAGGTGCCTATTTGCCGCAGTCGCGATTTATATCGTACCTTGCGCTACCTGCGCGATTCGGGTCTAACCGTTTACGGGGCCTCGGAAGATGGTACCGATACCATTTACGATGCGGGGTTCAACACCCCAATGGCCGTAGTCATGGGTGCCGAAGACGTAGGCCTTTCGAATATGGTTCAGACCAGTTGCGACCAACTCATCTCCATTCCCATGATGGGTACGATCGGCTCATTGAATGTATCGGTAGCTGCCGGCGTAATCCTGTTCGAAGCCATGAAAAAACGGAAAGAAGCGGAATTATAACTTGCTGTTTATTTATTTTTGTAGTCGTGGGGTAGTTTTTGAACCGGGAAACGGCAAGGAAAGTAAACCGGTTATGAACCCCGAAATCAAGTCGCCAATGGCTTAGTCCCTGATGTTCAGATGCAAGCATGCTGTCAATCAATAGTTTTGTTTCAGCCTCATTTTCTATTTCCATAATTCTTCGCTTAACCAGTTTTCTGGAAAACCCATCTCTTTTATCTGGGCCAGCGGGCAAGTTTTCATTAAATCTTTTAGTTGCGCACTAAATGTTGAATGTGGGCTTATTCGTATTAAAACATACGCTATGCATGAAAGTGTTGCATAAAGTTTGTTCGGATAAATGGTCTCGTTTTTCAAAAAAATATGAGTCGGATGAGTAGGGAGTTTTATCTGTATTAGCCGTCTATTCCAAACTCGTCCGTGATGAGCACAAATGTTTCTTAATGTACTAAAGCAAAGTATCCAATTTTCTATAACCGAAACATCTTTTAGTCCAAAATGCGATGTTACAGCTAATTTTTCAGGGCTCTTCTTCAAGTTTTGGAAAATTTTTGATAATAACCCCATACTGCTTACTTCTAAACTCATCCAACTCGGCGGTTCTGTCGGATTGGTGTATTTGTTTTTGTAATGGTCAATAAATGTTTCGTTACTTCGGTCAATTTCTTTTTGCAAACTGTCTAAATGGTTGGCAAATCTCATTGGGTCCCTGTAAAGTTCTGGCCTTAGTTGCCAATGACTACCATGTTTTAAAGCAAATTGATAGATGATTTGCGTTCTCAATGCTATTTCAATTTTCTCAATTGCATCGAAGATCAAAAGTCGTAGTTTTCTGTCAAAAATGTAAAGCTCTACTATTTGCTCAAATGTAACATCAATTTTAAATGGTTTATTTTCTTGAAAATTGTCTTGAAAAGGGTATGTATACGCTCTTAAGCGGTAGTAACTAATATTGAGGAGGTGATTTTTTGCCTCTATTTCGTCATCAAACTTTAGACCACGTTGCTTGAGCTTCTCTACTTGCACGCTTACTGTTGTTGGTAATTTGTTGTATTTCATGGCCTTGCTGAAATCATGGTAACCCTGTAAAATCGAAAACCAGCCCGGGTGCGCTGTTCGAATGGGAAGCGTGGCTGGTATTATTGCACACAAATATACGGCAGATATTTGTAATTGCAATAGTTATGATGAAATTTATTTTCTTGATGATGGTCAATATTTCCGGGTGTAAACTCGCAATTTTATTTTTGCGCATACGCTTTGTTGTGTTTCGGTGTCTAACATAAGGCATTGCCTCAGCATTGTCTTTCATTTCCGCCATACTATTAACGCTAATGATTACAATCAGAATCGTTTAATAAGTTAGGTTCAATTAAATGCACATGGTTTGAAATTAGAGTCAAAGCATTATCTTTGCTCAAATAAAACAATAAGAAAGATGGCAAATTGGTTTGAAGTAAAAATAAAATACGCGAAGATTTCGGAGCAGGGCATCGAAAGAATGGTGTCGGAACCCTATTTGGTGGATGCCATGTCGTTTACCGAGGCCGAAGCACGTATTTGTAAAGAGATGGAAGCGTTTCTTGGTGGCGAGTTTCAGGTGGTAAACATTAAACGTGCCAACTATACCGATCTGTTTCCGTTTGATGGTGCCGATAAATGGTACCGCTGCCGTGTGTTTTTCGTAACTATCGACGAAGAAAAGGGGATGGAGAAACGCAAAGGCGTAAACATGCTGGTTCAGGCCTCGGATTTAAAAAGCGGCCTCGAAAATCTGAGCATCGGATTGAAAGATATGACCATAGATTACGATGTAACGGCCATTACCGAAACACCCATCATGGACGTGTTTCCGTGGTATGCCAACGACGATGTTACGGAATAAAAAATATTGATAGTACAACTTAAGGCCGGTTATTCCGGCCTTTTTTTACCAACCCCAAAACTTCATGCCTACACCCAAAAACAGGATGATAAACCCGGCAATCAGGTGAAAATATTTTTCGTGATGCCCCAAATTTAATTTGGTTGAACCACGATAACCCAGATAAACCACTATAAGCATGGTGGAAATGGTCGAAAGGCCAAAAACAGCGGCTACCAAAAACATACCGGTAATGTGTATCTGCGATGCCGGATAAATCAGCAATGGAATAAGCACTTCGCATGGCCCGAAAACAAAAATAAGAAACAGAATCCATGGCGTAATATTAAAAGCTTTCACCTGTACCTCGTCCATATTTTCGTCGGTAATATGGTGCAAATGACGTATCGATTTTGGCTGTATGAACCGCGGTAAATGTGTGTGTAGCCGGGGTTTGAAAAACCTTAAAAAGCCAAAAACAATATAGGCTAAGCCAAAAGCCATTAAAAGCCAGGCCACCACTTCGCCCCGGCCCGATTCTACCTGTTGCAGGTGGTTCACCCCATAACCCAACAATACCCCGGCAATGCCAATAAGCACCGAGCTGCCCACGTGACCAATGCCCGAAAAAAATGTAATCCACAAAGTTTTACGTTGCGACCATTTAAGTGCTTTACTCAGCACCACAAACGGCACATAATGATCGGGCCCGAGAAGGGTATGAATAAACCCCAGCGAAAAGGCCGAAGCAAGTAGTAACGATAGTTCGTGGTTCATAATTTATTGATTAAACTGGCCTGACAAGCCGCTCCGAAACCATTGTCGATATTTACCACACTCACCCCGCTGGCACAACTGTTAAGCATGGATAGCAAAGCCGATAGGCCGCCAAAGTTAGCCCCGTACCCTATACTCGTAGGTACCGCAATAACCGGTTTGGCCGCTAAGCCGCCAACCACGCTCGCCAATGCACCTTCCATACCGGCCACTACAATAATTACACGGGCGTTGCGTATCAATTCAATTTTATCGAACAGCCGGTGTATGCCTGCCACACCTACATCGTACACACTTACAACTTTGTTTCCCAAAAACGTAGCTGTTACCACCGCCTCTTCGGCTATCGGAATATCCGATGTGCCGGCAGTTACCACACAAATATAACTCCGGGTCTCCTCTTTTGGGTTGAACCGGTAGTGGATGGTTCGGGCCAAAGGATGATATATCGCATCGGGCACAACCTCTTTTACCGCAGTATACATTTCGGATGTGCAGCGGGTTACGAGAATATCCCGACGGTTGTCGGCTAAACGTTTTACTATTTCGCGAACCTGATCCACCGTTTTCCCGCCGCCATAAATAATTTCGGGTATACCGGTGCGCTCCTCGCGCGATGTGTCGATATTTACAAAACCGAAATCGTTAAACCCACGGTCGCTTAGCATGGCCTTTGCGTCGGAAACGGTTAACTCACCGGTATGAACCTGTTGAAGAATGGTGCTGATATCCATGCATTATAGCTGTTTATGAACTTCGTTTACAATGGTTTGTAGCGATACATGGTGTTCTGTGGCCAATTGATTTATATCGTCGTATTCCGGTTTCGATTGAACCACTTGGCCTTGGTAATAGCTTTGTTTTACGCGTACATTGCCATATTTGGTCGTTACCATTTGTTCCGTACGACGCAAAAAGTTTTTGCTTACCAGATACTCCCGTAAACCTATGGTTGAGGTATGGGTGAATAGGATGTCTTTAAGCGTAACCGCCAGTTCGTTTTTGCACAATACCGAGAGCAAAGTCGCCGGCCGCGATTTTTTCATCACTACCGGGGTATAAAATACTTCGCTTGCCCCGGCAGCAAATAGTAATGCCGACACATAGCCGAACCATTCGGGGTTCATATCGTCTATGTTGCATTCGAGCATGGTAGCCGGTTCAACCAAAACATCCGAAACGGTTTGTTGTACCGGTTCAGCCAGATAAACACGCAGAACATTGGGCACTTCGGTGTCGCGCTGACCAATGCCATAGCCGGTTTTTATAATTTTAAAGTTGGTTTGAGCCGTAAAAGTATCGACTGTGGCGGATAGAATGGCCGCGCCGGTTGGGGTGGTGGCCTCGTGTGGCGTAAGACCTGTTTTTACCGGAATACCTTGTACGATGAGGGCTGTGGCCGGTGCGGGAACCGGGAATAAACCATGCGCACATTTTACCATACCGCCTCCAAGCTCAATGGGCGACGACATAACCCTGTCCACATTTAAGGCATGCAAACAAATAGCTGCACCAACAATGTCGGCAATGGAGTCGAGCGCGCCAACTTCGTGAAAATGAACACGTTCTACGGCAATATTGTGTACTTTAGCTTCGGCATGGGCTATAAGACCAAATATTTTTAAAGCGGTAGATTTTACCGTTTCGGGCAAGGTACTGTTATTTACAATTTCTTCCACATGGCGCAAATGGCGATGTTTTTCGTTGTCGGCATTGTCGATAATTACTGTGGCTTTGGTGCCCGATATACCCCGCCTTTCGCCCGGTTCAACCATTAGCCTAAAGCCCGAAATATTGAGTTTCGAAAGTTCGGTGCGTAAATATTCGGCATCTACGCCCAAATTAATAAGCGCGCCAAGATTCATATCGCCGCTAATGCCGGCAAAACAGTCGTAATAGAGGATTTTTTGCATTGTATTTATTGCATTGAAAATGAGCGTTATACTTCGCCACGATTTGGATTTTTGAACCAAATGTCGTGCGATGGATGGCGAAGTTCGTAGTTGTCGATAAGTACCGCCAACCGGTCGCGTTCAGCCGCATCGGCCGATCCCGGTTCTGCATCCACGAGTTCGTCGAACTGTGCAAGTGCTTGCCGGTAGTCGTTCTCGGTTTTTATTATTTCAACGTTTTCCATGTTATTGTATATTAATTGCGCGATTTAATTTGCCCGACACCAGCCCTTCGGCATCGATGGTCACAATGCCAAAACCAATGGATTGCATCAATTTGGAGATTCTGTCACCCATCTTTTGCAACCGGTCTATTTCATTAGACTGAACCTCAATCCGGCATTCGTTGCCATAATGACGAACACGTACATCGTTAAATCCCAGTGCACCAATGGCTTCCTCAGCGGTTTCAATCTGACGGAGTTTTTCGGGTGTAACAGATTGATTATATGGTATCCGCGAACTAAGGCAGGGCGAAGCCGGTTTGTCCCAGTTTATCAGTTCGAAATGTTTTGCTAAAGCCCGAATATCGTTTTTAGTGAATTTTACATTGGCCAATGGTGAGGCAACGTTGTAGTCGCCGGCTGCTTTCAGGCCTGGTCGGTAGTCGCCAAGGTCTTCGACATTGGTGCCATTAAGCACCGTAAATCCCGGATGTTTTTTTTCCACCTCATCCAAAGCCGTGTACAAGTGTGTTTTGCAGAAAAAGCAACGGTCGGGTGGATTGGTATTGTACCTGTTGTCGGCCAATTCGTTGGTACGAATAACCTCCAGCCGGATATCGTATTGTGAACAAAAAGCCCGCGCCAGCACAAAATCTTTTGTTTTAAGGCTTTCGGAATTGGAAATTACCCCAATAGCATTGGCTTTTCCGAGTACCTTGCGCGCAATAAAAAGAAGTAACGACGAATCGGTTCCACCCGAAAAGGCCACAATTACACCCTGATATTGTGATAATTGCAGTTCGAGTGTCTTTAACTTTAGTTGTAAATCGAGGGTTAGCGGTTCCATTTGAAATATATTTGATTATTCGAATTTTTGTGCAGGAATATCCATGGCCCGCACATACTTTTCGGGTGCATGATCAATAATACGGATGTTTTTATAATACCCTGTTTCTTTCTCTTTTTCGGGAAAATTTGCCATACTATGTATTTTAAGCGCAATATACCCTTTTTTGTACTTATTATTGATAAGATTGCAGGTCGGAATGCCATTTACCCAAACTTTTATGTTATTTCCAATAGCTTCGACACGAATATGGTTCCATTTGCCTATTGTGTAGGCTGCGCGAGCCCGTGCATCATCCTTTAGCGTATACAACCAATGCCAGCCATTGCCGTAATCATCGAAAATGCCTCCGCTCCATTTGCGTGTTGGCGAAGGGTCAATTTTTACCTGATAGCCATATAAACTTACAGTAGCCGTGTCCGGTGTACCAATACTGCGCAGTATGATGCCCGTATTGAACTCAGGATCAATTTTGCTATCGAGTTCCAGAATAAAATTAGTGTATTTTTTATTGGTGCGGATGAGCGTGTGTTCTTTGGTATTGCTCCGTTTTTGCAAATACATTGTGCTATCGGCCACCCAAACTTTGCCTGTACTGCCAACAACCGACCATCCTTTTAGGTCTGAACCATTAAATATGGTTTTCCAGGGTTCACTTTTCGATTGTGCTTGTGTTGTACCCGGTATCAAAAATAGAATAATAAGTAACAGTGCTGTTGAATATTGTTTCGTTTTCATGTTGTAAATGAGATTTTTTGTAAAGAATGAAAAGTTGTGGTTCTCTTATTTTTTTAATGATTATTTTCTAAATATTACCTCGGTTACATTTGGCGAATACCACGCTTTTACCGAAATGTTACCTTTGGTTTTATCGCCCAAAATCGCTATAGTTTTCTCTTCGCCCGGCATCATTTCGAAATAGTTATCGCTGAACAAGAAGCCAAGTTTGTCGCCGTTATCGTTGCCTTCGAGTGTTACCGAATGGGCGTATTTATCGCTTTTAAGTACTAATTTTCCATCGCGAATGGCCACATCGATTTTTGCATCGGGAAAGGTTATGCGGCGTTCGATATCGGCAAGCGAAAAGGCTTCGGCTATTTTTTTACCCGCATTGTCTTTAAGCGAAGCATGTAAAATATGTTCGCGGCGGAACGAGCCAATTCCGGCTTCGTCCAAACGAACAACCACCTTCGATTTACCCGGTTTTATCTCCACTTCGCGCTCAATGGTGCGGCGAATTTCGTTACGATCGAGGTGAAATAATTCGATGGTAACCTTGCCTTTTACCGTCTCGCGACTGTCGTTTACAGCCCAAAGATAGATGTAAGTACCCATTTCGAACGAGAGCATTACCGGCTCGTAAGCGCGTTTCAACGTATAATAGGAGTGGTATGGCTCAAGAAAATAATCGACCTTCGCGCTGTAAATCTCAGGCCACGAGTCGTTGTATTTCCATACAATGTAGCCCCCACAGCGCCGCTCGTCGGTTGTGTCGGTTGCCGGACGGCCACGACGTTGGGCTTCTACCGTATTTTGATAATAGAGTGCTTCGGCCATGCCAATGCGGTAAATCAGTTGCGCTGCATTATCGGCATCGTAAAACTGTTCTACGGGACCTGTTTTTTTCCAACTCTCCGAAGTGGTGTATTTAAGCCATGTTTCGGGGTAAGGCAATTTGTTACCATGTAAGTAAAGCGAGTTATAACCCTTAGGCCAAATATCTTCTTTGGTCATAAATTTTTCGCAGCTTGGCAAAACCGGTGCGGCTATGCGGGTATCTTCGGCTGCAAAGTTTACATAATCGTATCCGGGAACAAACCACATGTTGGTGTAGCCGTGTGTGCTTCCCACGCGTGGGTCGTTGGGGTCGATGCCCAAATAGGGCGATGTGGGTTGAAAATAGCGATCGGGATCCATTACTTTTAATATATTTCGAACCACTTCTCCGGCTTTTTCGCCTTGCCATTCGCCACGGTCGAGCAGTTGCCCGTTATATTCTACATGATGCCAAAGTGCATTTTCGTTGCCACCGTTCCAAAGCAAAATGGATGGATGATTTTTTAACCGTTCGATGAGTAGTGGTGCTTCGGATTTGCAGGTTGCA
>QKHT01000280.1 GCA_003249935.1 Bacteroidota bacterium | reverse complement strand
GCCATGCACAAAAATAATGAACGGGAACGGCCCTGTACCGCTTTTCGGTAAGTCCACTTCCATTTCGAGCACATAATCGGCATAGGTTTTAAATGTGTATCGCGTGGTGGTACAATTGGTGTAATCGCTGGCCGAAATCAGTTTGGCCTTATCGGTATAGGCTAAAAACGCATCGGCCGGTAAGGCGTTGCACCCTCCGGTTATGAGCGGACAAATGCTCGCCGAATCGGCAAGCCGATAGTTAGTAGCATCGCCGGTTAGCGACATACCATAGCGATTTTTTGCGGCACCAAGTGGCCAGGCCACCAAAGCCCCGATAACGAACATAGCCGTTTTGTAAAAGATCCTTTTCATTTGCATAAATTATTGCGCCATTACTTTTTCGACATGAACCACCCCGTTTACCGTAGTTTTTACTAAATAAATGCCCGCCTGCTGCAGGATAACGGTATAATTACCTGTGGGTTTAATGCGTACACCCAGGCTGTTATACACCTCAACCGATACCTTACGGTCATCGGTAGGCTCAACCAAAAGCGTGCGATTATTTAAGCGCAATGCATAACCCGGCAGTGCTTTTTTAACGGCAATATTGGTTTCGGGCGACAAGTACAAACTTTGCATGGCCAAACCGCCGGCGTTTACCGAACCGTTGGTGAGGCTCACATTGCTCCAGACATTATACAAAACCACCCCGTTTACACCTGCATCGATGGCCGCAATGAGTCGCGACCCCTTTCCATCCACATCGTTATTGGTCGCCTCCGAATCCCACACCGGCAATTTGCCTGCTTTAGCCATAAAATCGGGCCATTGCCCATGGTTGAACCCGAGATTATGCGTTGTGGCAACCTTTACATATTTGAGTATATCGGTATTATCGAGCATGTCGATACCGGCCGGCAACCCCCATGTGCAAGGGCCCACAATCATGGCACCATTAACGTTACCCACCAGCGACGAATAGATGGTGTTAATCTGGCTCACACGCCATGTGCTGTTGGTGGCACGGCCATCTTCGTTAAACGGGTCGATCCACGTAATGGCATGTTCGGCCGTAAACGCCTTTACCCTGTCGATAAGACGCTGTGTGGCGGCCTCATCATCTTTTACACTACAGTCCGATGTACCGGCACCGGGAATGACCCCACAAGCCACATTTTTGCCTCCACCCGAATTGGTGGGGTTTGCAAATACCTTAAACCCATTGGCCTTTGCCTGTGTAATAAGATAATCGAGCATGTTTTTATTGGCAAAACTATCGTTTGCAAACAACGGCACTCTAATCCCTGTAACCTTTAATGTGGCAAACCCCTTGAGCAAATTATCAACCTGTGTGGTGTTGGTAATTTTATATTGAATAAAGGCCTGCTTTGTATCGGCAATAACCTCTGTAAGGTTTTGATTGTACACCGGCGCACGACCATCGTTTGCAACGATGTTGCGGGCAGCACCCAAAAAGACCCAAAACACAACGGCGAATACTTGTTTGTTCATCATATCAAAAAAAAACAATGCAGGGATCATTCAATTAAATAGCTGAATTATAACCCACACAGTAAACTTACGCATAAACAAAATACCATTTGTACAACTGAATGAATAGTGATATATTTTGATGGAAATGTACGGCAAATGCGTTTACGGCAAGCGATCGGGCCTCTGAAACAGAAATTTCGATGACTATTAATCTTTGTAGCTTTGTAAAAAGTGATGAATGAAACAACGCATATATATAGATACTTCAGTTGTGGGTGGGTATTTTGATGAGGAATTTTGCGATGCCACCCATGCATTATTTAAGCGATTTGAGAATATGAGATCATTTTTGTAGTTTCCGACTTACCGGACTTAGAATTGATTGCTGCTTCAAAAAATGTCAGGGAATTATTGCATCAATAAAGCTCTGATAAATTCGAACGAAATCATCTCACAGAAGAAGTTGTAAAGCCGGCTGATACATACATAACAGAGAAAGTAGTAGGGAAAACCAGTCTTGAGGATTGCAGGCATATTGCCCTTGCAACTATAAACCGAGTGGATGTACCGGCAAGTTGGAATTTTAAACATATCGTTAATCCGGACAGAATAAAAGGGTCCATTCTGTCAACTACAGACTTGGTTACCCAATGATTGAAATACGTAGTCCTAAAGATTTACTACATTATGAAGACTAAAAAAGAAAAATCATTTAACGCAGTAAAAATGATGCGCGAAATACGTGAAAAAATAAGTGCAGACACTCAAAATATGACCTTTGAGGAGTTGAAAAAGTACATGGATTCGCGA